>JBILCR010000277.1:0-3635 GCA_044353055.1 Flavobacteriales bacterium | reverse complement strand
GGCGGGTTCTTGCGCTTAGCAGGCTTATATTATCCCGGAAAACAAAAGCAAGCTGAAGAACCTATTGGCATTTTGTATTTAGAGGTGGATTTAAATGGTAGCGAAATAAAGCGCAGTGGGGTATTGCCCTTTAATGAGTTATTACGTGCTCCTAAAATTAAAGAGCAGCTGCTCAAAGATGAGCTTCAGACGGAGCATATTCGTTTGACCGAAATTGGAGAAAACCCCAATGGCCGCATGCGCATTTTTCTTGAGCATCAAACCAGCGAGGAAATCTGCGAAACCGATTTTAGATCGAACATGATGCAATGTTCGGTACACTATTACACGGGCAATGTATTGATTATTGAAATGAACGATGAGGGTAAAGCCGACAGTGTACATTGTGTTTTTAAAAACCAGCACATGGTAGATGAGAGCATGGTGTATCTGTCTTATCTCACATTGAGCGCGACAAACAAAGGTCAATTTCTTTGCTATTTAAGGGATTTTAAGGATAAGGATCAGAATATGTTTACCAATTCCGATCGCTGTTCCATTGCGCTGGTAGAAATTGGTAAAAATCGCACGATGGATTTTGAGGCCGATTTGCCAGTAAATATTAGATCCGGTGCAATACAGTGCGGTAGTAGGTTTTATTTTTCGGGCGAAAATCGCTCAGGAACCTGTTTATACAGATTCAGTGGCTTGAATTAATAGGCTGCTTTAACAATTCTTCTTACGGCTTCTGATTTTCCCATGGTGTAGTAATGTACGCATGGAACTCCTTTGGCAATAAGTTCTTTGGTTTGCTGAATGCCCCATTCAATACCTACTTCCATAACCTGCTGATTATTTTTGCACTTTTCAAGTTCATCGGCAAGGGGCTCAGGAATGTCGATGTGAAATGTTTTGGGAAGAAAACTAATATGCTTTAAAGTAGTAATGGGCTTTATGCCCGGTATTATAGGCACCGTAATGCCGATTTTTCGGCAGTCATCTACAAATTTGAAAAATTTGGCATTGTCGAAAAACAGCTGAGTTACAATATAGTGCGCTCCGGCATCTACTTTTTGTTTTAGGTAACGCAAATCTGTTTTCATATTCTGGGCCTCAAAATGTTTTTCAGGATACCCTGCTACACCAATACAAAAATCAGTAGGGATGCCTTCTACAATTTCGTCATCGAGGTAATGTCCTGCGTTCATTTGCGAAATCTGCTTTACTAAAGTTGAGGCATAAGCATGTCCTTCTTTTTCGGGAGTAAAGTGCCCTTCGCCTTTTACCGGGTCGCCGCGTAATGCAAGAACGTTATCCATACCAAGATACTGCATATCAATGAGGGCAATCTCGGTTTCGTCGCGTGTGAACCCTCCACAGATTAAATGCGGTACAGTATCAACTCCGTATTTATACTTTATTGCGGCACAAATACTCACTGTTCCGGGGCGTTTTCGTGCTGCAATTTTATCGTGAAGGCCATTATTCAATTTTTTGAAAATAAACTCTTCTCGGTGATACGTAACATTAATAAAACTGGGATTGAACTCCATCAAAGGCTCGATACCGTTATATAAATCTTGAATGTCTTTACCTTTTAATGAGGGTAATACTTCAAAAGAAAACAAGGTGTTTTTAGCTTTTTCGATATGTTCGGTAACCTTCACAGCAACAAATTTTGGTGTGTTAAAAATACACTATAAAATGTAAAAGGGAGCACAAGGCTCCCTTTATTCATATTTTATTGAGCATATTAATCTTTAAGCACGGTAACAGTTCCTTGCTTTGGGTTCTCCATGGATGGAGCTGTGATAACATAAAAATAGGTGCCCGATGGTATATTTGAAGCATCCCAATCGTTGGTATAATTATCTGCTTCAAACACCTTTTTACCCCAACGATTATAAACAATAACATTATTGTCTTTAAGATTGGTGATAAATGGAATTTTGAAGAAATCATTTTTGCCATCACCATTTGGCGTAAATACATTGGGTACAAATGGAGCAGTGAGCGAAGAAATAAGGGTATCGCGGCAGCCTAAATCCGAAATAACAATTAAAGTAACACCAACCGAATCGTTTGTTAAGAATAGCTGACTAACATTTTGGGTGAGCAAGGTGTCAAACGGATTGGGTGGATTTAAGACCCAGTTCCATCCTGTAATAGGATCGCCGGGTGTAGCTGTTGATTGATCGAGGAACTGAACGGTGGTATTCTCTAGGGTTTCAGGAACTACAGGATTGGTAGTGTAGTTGGCTTGAGGAAGCGGTGTGAAGGGTGCAAATACGATAACATCCGCAACGCATCCTCGCGTATCAACAATTCTAAGGAAAAGACTATCTGTAGCATTACCTCCATCCCAATCAATGGCGCTGCTGTCTGAGATTTCGGAACCCTGATAAACCCATGAATAGGTAGCAAACGTATCTTGAACACTTATTGCAATCGTATCGAACTGGCAAAATGGCTCAACCCCTAAAACAAGCGGATTGGGAGCATACCGTTTTACACGGAATGGATTGGACGTTCCTTCGCAGCCGTTTGCATCTACAACAGAAACAGTGTAAAAGCCAGGACCCACGCTGATAGCCGGATCGGACTGTAAAGTAGACCATTCATACGAAAGATAACTCTGGTTCGTGGTAATCGCCGCCAGCTCATCGTAACATGTAATAGAATCGCCAATAATCTGCGGTATAATGGACGCTACAGAAATTACATTGAATTGGGTTGAAATACCTTGACATCCATTGCTGTCAATTACAGAAACAATATACCCACCTGCTTGCACCAGAATTGTATCGTTTGATTCGGCATTTGACCAAGAATACTGGTCGTAAGGCTGTGTGGTATAAAGAATTACGGTTCCATCATTGCATACTGTATCTCCCCCAGCAATAACAGGAGTGGGGTTTTGAGCAACATTCACTAAGAAAGGTTCGCTCACGCCGCACTGACCATTGCCTGATACCGTAACTGTAACCGTAGAACTCTCAGTAATTTCGGTGGTTGGAGTCTGATCAAAATTGGGCGACCAAAGGTATTCTTCAAATGGGCCACCCTCTACAGATAAGGTAGTAGACTGTCCGCTGCAGATAGAAGGGGTTCCGGTAACTACAGGTGTAAAATTGCTTTCAAGTACGTTAATGGTAATGTCGAGCTGATAGGTTGCCGCGGGGGTTCCGTCATCAGTTGCTAAAAAAGAGATGGTTTGATACCCCAAATTTTGGCTGTCTCCGGTATACGTTGCAGAAACTGCACACTGAGTTCCAGGAGTTATGGCCGCTACATTTAGTCCCGGCAAGCTGGTAGTGAGTACTTCAGCATCAACGGTTTGTCCGGGCTCAACAGGGATAAAGAAGAAATCGATAGGGATAGTACCACCTGTGCATACTACCAAAGTATCGCAAATGGGAGCACCCAGCGAAAGTGGAGCAATATTATTATCCGCTCCTGGCGTGAGACAGGTATTAAAAAAGAAGATAGAATTATCTAAAAAATCAACCTCATCGTTTGTACCGAAAGGACCGTCATAATTGCTTCCAGGAGCATCAAAACGCCCCAACTGTATGTAGTCGGTACCATCACCACGATTTACCCCAACCGTTGCTGGCGTACCACCAAAACCACCAGTGCCCTGTGATGCCGTGCCA
>JBILCR010000276.1:0-3642 GCA_044353055.1 Flavobacteriales bacterium | reverse complement strand
GATAGCACAAATCCAAAATGAAACAATACTCCAAAACGTTACTGCTGTTGATTTGAAGAGCTTTAAAATTAGGCCGCAGGGAAGATCCATCCAGATTCATTGGACAACAAGCGCTGAAAAACACCTGGACTATTTTATTCTCGAGCGCTCAGCCGATACGTGCAGGCCTGCAGAAGTAACAAAAGTACTTTCAAAAGGCGGAATGTGCCGAACAAACCATTATTCGGCAACAGATACAACACCCATAATTGGGGCATCCTTTTACCGATTGCGCTTTTTAAATTATAACCGCCAAAGCGACAGCTCTGCTTGGCAGGCGGCATTATTAAATCCCAATACGTATACATTCCATAATTAGCGTTTTCTGTCCGTTGGTATGTAAAGCGTTAGAGCTAAAGTATAGTATTTAGCCCCCTCACACCAGGGCATAAGCCGACAGCTTTCTCTTTGATTGTTTTAAGCGTGCAATACCGTGCTGATTTTTGGGGTCAAGGTTTCGGTTTTTATCTCAATTGATTTTATAAATGCAACATAATTATTGACGCGAAAAGTGATATTAAAAATTGAGCAGTCATTTTTGAAAGAAAAAGGTGCCACATTAAAATTTCTTACATCTTTCGATGAAAAAAAATAAAATCAATTCGTTAATAAATTCAAGGGTTTCATATAAAATACAAGATGCAGCACTGGAATTTCTTACATGTGTTATGAACGCACCTAAAAGCGGCCTAATTCACCTGAACCCTGAAATACATTTGTCGTAACACCAAAGCAAAACAATAACTCACAAAACAAAAACTCACTGATATGAAAAGTTTACTTACTCCCGCAAAAGTTTTGGTTGCCTTGGCTATCCTTGCTTTATCTGCTTCGGTTAATGCGCAAGCGCCCGCTTCGTCTTTAATTGACAAAAATGCCATGCACGAAGATTCGGTCAATTCGTTTATTTCGTTTTCACCTGTTTATCTCGATGGTAAAACCTACGTGCGATGGCTGGTTAAAAACGATAAAAAAGACGGCGTTTTTGTAGTGGAACGTTCAGCTGATGGAGTTGATTTCGAAGCTCTTGGATTTAAAGATCGTGTGGGCACACAATTGCTTGTTAATTTATTTTATTCATATATTGATCAGGAGCCGCTTCAGGGTGATAATTTTTACCGCGTTATGCAAGTGGGATCAGATAATTCGTACCGATACAGCTCTGTGGTTAAGGTAATCAATTCCGGAAGCCCAGTACAAGGTGGTTCGGCGTCTAACGTTGCCGATGAAAAAAAGTAATCATTTTACCGAAAAAAATAGCATTTAATTAAGGAAACATTCAAAATGTCATGAGAAAATCTTCTACTCGATTAAGAACGCAGGTAAAGACAGGTGTTAAATTAAAGAATCGTCTAAAACAGGCGGCTTATGTTGGAGCATTTGCTTTCGGAATTTTTTCGGCCTCACTTGTATATCATTTGTTGGGCGATTCAGAAGAATCAAGAGCCAATAACCGTTTTAACGGAGCCGAAACCTTAGCCGAATTTAAATACAGGAAGCAAATTACGCTTAATCCTGAATTGCTACCCGATAATCAAATGCTGCATCAGTTTCCAGTGATGATTACCATTTCGGATGCCGATTTAAAATCGGTAGCCAACGGCGGAAAAGTAACGTCTGATAAAGGAGATGACTTTCGATTTACCAAAGCGGATGGTGTTTCGTTATTGAATTATGAAATTGAGCATTACGATCCGGTTGCAGGTAGTTTACGTGCTTGGGTTCAGGTGGATAGTTTGAGCAAGTCTAGCGAGGCGCTTTTTGTTTATTTCAATAATGGTTTTGCTAGCTCAGAGAGTGGGCAAAATGCATGGAACAAAACCTATAAAGGGGTGTGGCACTTGCGCGGTTCGTTGAGCCATAAAACACCCTGGGCCAATCAATTGGCGTCAATAGCTCCTGCATCAGAAACCAAAGATGTGTATGTTGCTGCAGAGCGAAATGCATCGCAATTCCCTTGTTTAAATACGGCAGAGGATGTTGATATCACAGGAGCACTTACGGTGTCGGCATGGGTGCGCATCGATGAAAAAGGCGAGCAAACCATTGTGGGTAATCAAAGTGGGTTTAATGGTGGATATCGCTTATCGGTTAATAAGCAGCGTAAAATTGAGTTTAGCATTAGTAATGAAAATGCAGTGGCTTCCATTATAACAGGCGAAGAAACAGGAACTGTTCTTGAAAAAGGCCAATGGTATCATGTAGCCGGAGTATATTCTGATAATGCCGATACTATGGTAACTTATATCAATGGACGCGCCGACAGAGGCCTGCATACCGAAATTTCGCTTGCTGGTAGTTCAGATCCTTTGCAAATTGGACGAGATCCTAAACGAAAGCAGTATTATTTTGGTGGCTTAGTGGACGAGGTGCACGTATCCAATGTAATGCGCCCTTCAGCGTGGTTAGCAACCGAGTATTCTAACCAAAGCAAGCCTTTACAGTTTGCAAAAGCAGGCGCCACCGAAAACATCGTGCAGCAAATTTCTATGAGCTTGCTTACGTTTGATGCCGAAGCCCAGGGGGCATCTGTTGAATTAAAATGGATAACTCTCAGCGAAAAAGATAACGAATCGTTTACCATTGAACGTTCTGCCGACGGAATTACATTTACAGAGGTAGGAGTGAAGCCTGGCGCCGGCAATAGCAACGAACTCCTTAATTACCGGTTTAGGGATTCAAAACCTAAAATGGGAACCAATTATTATCGAGTAAAATTAACCAACACGGATGGCGAAGTTGAATATTCGATGATTACACCCGTAAACGTTGAAGACGAAACAGCTCAGGAAATTAAAATTAAGGCAGCAGCACCCAATCCTTTTGTAAAGGAATTTGAAGTAAGTTATTCAGTTCCCGAAGACGGAGCAGCGCATATTAAACTCATGAGTTTAAAAGGCGAGATTATTCACGAAGAAGAAATTACCTGCTCAAAAGAAAGTCCTCAGGTTTTTAAATATAAAGCGGAAGCACCGTTAGTGCCGGGAGTATATTTTCTTCAAGTGGCTCAAAAAGACAATTCGAATCAGGTTAAGCTGATCAAAAGAACTTAAATACCTACCACCTTAACTTTGGAGAACCTCGGTAATGCCGGGGTTTTTTTGTTTTTTATGGGTGCATTATCTTGTTATTAATAAACCAATTAAGCTATTTATTAGGCCAGTTTAACGTGCGTTGAAGTAATTAAATGACTAAGGTGCTAGAATAATGGCACTATTGAAATACAAAATAGATATTCTTACATAGTTAGTGAGGGTTAATGGTTTCATTTTTTTCTCTGAAATGCCATTAAATAAAAGCGATATAGGTTTTATGTATGGCATTCAAATATTAAAATCTTACATCCGTAAATAAACGATTAAAGCGTGTAATATCAAGTAGAACTGCCTACATAGTTTTACGTAAATCAATTGCGAAAAACAAAATGAACCCTTCAAATTATATGAAAACAGCATCTACATCATTGCATGCCTTTTGGAGTTTGATTTTTACATGCACTCTTTACCTTGGATTTAATGCTACTGCCACAGCTCAAAATAAAATGGGTACCGGCTTGGTAGGTTCGGCCAGTTTAATGCAAGATGGCTATAACCCTATTTTATC
>JBILCR010000275.1:0-3656 GCA_044353055.1 Flavobacteriales bacterium | reverse complement strand
CTTTCATCAGAGTGATTCCGCTGGGATTATTGCATGAGCCCATTAAACCGACATGCAGTGGATGAAAGCGATAGAAAGCCTCATTTTATTTAATAAGCCGCTGCGATGCAGCGTAATCATTTCCGATTCACTATCACCCTAAAGCGAGCTTAGGGTTCTCTGAACCGTAAATGATCTTAAGTAAGAAGTTATTAAATAAAAAAAGCACCCAAGAGGTGCTTTCATCAGAGTGATTCCGCTGGGATTCGAACCCAGGACCACTACATTAAAAGTGTAATGCTCTACCAGCTGAGCTACGGAATCGAATAGCTATTTAGCGGCTGCAAATATAGTTCTATTTCATTTTATAACGCAGTTTCAAGAAAAAAAAATCAAAGTTTTCGTAAAGCGCAGTTTATCAGTCTGCTGAGTTTGTTCCATTTTTCTTTTCACCCAAAACCGGATGCCGCTCAAAGGGAATATTTGCATCAAAATACAAACGGTAGGTGGTAAGCTTTCTATGTAGCTGCGTTCCGAGGTTCTCAATCACCTTGAGCATTCGTGGATTAAAGTCGCCGATCCATGTTAATATAGTGTCCTTATATCGACCCATTGGAACCACGACATCTCCGCAATATTTTATAAGGGCCCCTTCAACTCCCTTGCCTTGAAACGCTCTCGACACTCCAAACACAATACCGAGCATGGTGTGCCGCTTGCTAAACTTGAGATGATATAAAAACTTTATTTTTCCCCAAATATTCAGGTTCCCATTAACATATTTAAAAAACTCATTTAGCTCCGGAATCGAAAGGTAAAAGCCTATGGGTTTTTTGCCTATAAAGGCAAATATCAGAATGTCGCGGTCCATAATGGCTTTCATTGACTTAATAATGGCTTTGGCTTGTTCCAGGCGCATTTGTTTAAATCCTTCGTGTCCTCCCCAGGCTGAGTTGTACACCTCTAAGAAATATCCTGCAATGGCATCTGCATTTTCGCCCTTCATGCCCCGAACGCTAAAGTCGGGAAGACTCTCAACCATACCTGCCTTCTTTACAAAAACTTCTTGAGCCGGCACCTTTAAATCGCGCCAATACACTAACTGATTAAAGTAATTTTTAAAACCATATTCTTCGAAAAACGGAACGTAATACTCTGGATTGTAGTTCATTCCATAACTTGGTGCTGAAGTGAAATTTTCGGTGAGTAAGCCCCAAAACTGATCGCGTTCGCCAAAGTTTATCGGTCCATCCATGCCTTTCATTCCTTCTGCAATGAGCCAGTTACGACAGGCATCCATCAATATAAACGCCGCATCTCTATTATCAATACATTCGAAAAAGCCCATTCCTCCAACAGGATGTGCGCCCGAATTAACGGTTTTGGGATTGATAAAGGCCGCTACACGGCCGATGCTCTTTCCCTCTTGGTCGGTAAGTAACCATCTCACCGCTTTACCGCCTAGTTTGTATAGTTTATTTCGCTTTGGATCGAATATTTTTTCAATATCCTGCTTTAAATGAGGTATGTAATTATGGTAGTGGCGATAAATAATATTGGGCACAGCGAGAAATTCGTTGGCAGTTTTTTTGTCGTTAACCTCAATAAGGTTCATGTTTCAGCTTATTTTTGTCAAAAATACCGAAACGTTGAAACCAAACAAGGTTGTTTTAATCACAGGTGCATCTTCAGGCATCGGTCTGGCACTGTCTAAATTGTTTGTTTCCGAAGGATATCGTGTATGTCTGGCGGCCAGGTCGTTCGAGAAATTGGTCGAAATTCAAAGGGATATCAACCCAGAGAAAGACCGCACACATATTGTAAAAACGGATGTTTCGCTGCCTGTGGAGTGCGAACAACTGGTGAAGCAAACTGTGTCTTTTTTTGGAGGGATTGATATTCTTATTCATAGTGCTGGCATTACCATGCGTGCCTTGTTTGGTCAGGTTGACCTAAGTGTGCTGCATAAAATTATGGACGTAAATTTTTGGGGCACGGTATATTGTACGCATTATGCGATGCCCGAATTACTTAAATCCAAGGGTACTGTAGTGGGTATTTCTTCTGTAGCCGGATATAAAGGCTTACCTACCCGAAGCGGTTATTCTGCTTCCAAATTTGCACTCGAAGGTTTTTTGGAAACTTTGCGCATCGAAAATTTAAAAACAGGGGTACACGTATTAATTGCCCGTCCTGGTTTTACTGCTACCAACATCCGAAATACTATGATGGACGGCTCTGGTCAGGAACAGGGTATTTCACATAAAGATGAAGCCCATTCATTGCTACCCGAAAGAGTGGCAATAGGTATTTTTAAAGCCATTAAAAATCGAAAGGCTTACCTGCTTATGGGCAGCACCGCAAAGCTAACATTTTGGTTGAATAAATGGTTTTCTAACTGGGTCGACAAGCAAGTTTATAAGCATGTGGCCGCTGAAAAAGATTCGCCTCTTAAACCGTAGCCGTTTTTTAAGAAAATAGCCATCCTCATGTTTTCTTACATGGGGATTTTGTCCGCTGTAATGTCAATGCCTTTTCATTATTCGATTTTTAACTGAAATATGACGGGCTGATCGAATTTCTTACACAGGTAATTTTTGCAAGTGCTTGAGCCAAGCCAAAAGTTTAATGCACTCGTTATTTGTAGTGTTCTAATGAATAAGGATAACTCAAATCGGAACTGCATGAAACAAGCCTACCTGATCGTAGTTTTTTTGCTGAATCTTGCCTCAGCACTCCAGGCTCAGGCTCCGAGCTTTAGCATCACTCCTTCCGGCTCTCAGTCGGTATGTGCAGGCAGTACAATCAATCTCAGCTCAACGGTTACCAATGCTTTTGCCGGTACTACGTCGTATTCGGTAAGCGATATTCCGTTTGCGCCTTATCCTATGCCTGCCGGAACATCGGTTACCATGCCCGACGATACGGTTATGGGGCCTTATCCCATTGGTTTTCAGTTTTGTTTTTTCGGCAATACGTACACTCAATTTTACATCGGATCAAACGGATGGATTGGTTTTACACCTGGAATGACCCGTGCCTTTACGGCCAACCCAATTCCAAGCAATAATATGTTTGTACCGCGCAATTGCATCATGGGGCCATGGATGGATTTTAACCCAGGAATTTCAGGTGGGCCTTACATTAAATATCAAACTCAAGGTATTGCACCTTACCGCCGTTTAGTGGTTCAATGGTTAAATGTGCCATTGTATCAGTGCATCGCCATTAAAAGTACCTTTCAGATTGTTATTTACGAAAGCACGAATATTATTGAGAACCATATTACGAGCAAACCCACCTGCATGGCATGGGCGGGCGGCACGTCAACCCAGGGCTTGCATAATTTGGCCGGCAATCAGGCGGTGGCTGTTCCCGGACGTAATGCTTCGGTGTGGACGGCAAATAATGATGGTAAACGCTACAATCCTAATGGGCCGGGCAGCTACACGGTTAATTGGACATCCAACGGAATTCCTATCGGTTCGGGAAACACCATCTCTACCACGGTTAATGGTCCGGGCTTAACCCGGTTAATTGGTCGCGTTACTTTCCAGTGCAGCAATTTAGCCTTGTCGGATACGCTCGATGTGAGCATTGGCGGCGCAGCCAGCGCAGCATTTTCTGTCCCATCGACCGTTTGTGTAGGCCAACCCGCTTCGTTTACCTATACTGGT
>JBILCR010000274.1:0-3657 GCA_044353055.1 Flavobacteriales bacterium | reverse complement strand
GCCGGTTTATCTTCATTGGGCTGCAGGATACCCACTCAAAATTAGAAGCCTCCAATCACAAATGCCCGAAAACGCATCATATAGAAATTGGTTAAGGCACAGGCTTTATTGACGCGATAAAAGCCATACTTTTGTTGGCCTAAATTCACGAAATGTTCCGCTCGAAATTTAAACCCGCTGCATTCGATAGTTTCCTCTTTAATGGAAGTATTTCACTAGCGATGCTTTTATTGCCCGTCTTACCCGCTTTTTCGCAAATGGGCGATGGCCATTTTGTGTATTCCAACGATACGTACTTGTTTGAATTTGACCTTATCGATAATGGATGGACTATTGAAAAAACGCTGCTCATTAATAAAATTAATGGTGCCGAGGAAACTGGATCTGGATCATGGTTTAAGGTAAATATGAATGGTGTGGATCCCGGCTATAATGGCCCTGAAGGATGGTATGAATTTTCAAATGAAATTTGCAACTACACGTTTACCTTAACCAACAACGAAGATTCGCTTTTTTTAAGTAAAGAATGTTCTAACGGGCAACCCGCCCTTGAGAGCATTTTAACACGCGAATCAGATGCTGAAATTATTGATGCGCCCGATCCTGATTTCGTAATTATTGATAGCGAAGTCATCGACGAACCTATGGATGCCGCTGCCGTTGACTTTAACATTGCCGATTTAAACGAAATGTTTGTAGCTATGGTAACCAAAGCTCAGTTTGACAACGAATTTATGGCAGGTCAAATCCAAGTAAGCGGCCCTACGTTTTTAGTTAAATACGATGAATTAACCGGCGAGGCAAGTGGAGTTACCGAAACAGAAGGATTGGCTTTTACCGTAAAAATGACCTCCTGGGGGCCTGATGACGATCCTATCTATCCCACGTTGGAACTCACCGATAAAGGACTTTCAATATTTCCACAGGCGCCGGGCGAAGCATATTCATGGGCAATTCGATACAGCGGAACCGGATTTTTTGAACTCTACGAGCCCTATTCAGATGTGGTATTCTACATCCTAGCCCCGCTTGCCGGCGACTAGAGTTCCCGTTGCCATTCTCCGGATTAATCGATAACCTCCAAGGTTTCGATGGCCGCAATGGTTCGTAAACTACCAAAAAGCACTTTGGCCTTATTGCCCGAAATTTCTTCGACCACACCTACATTACGGCCTTTTAATAGCCTCACACGCGTGCCAACCTTAACTACCAGCTTCTTGCGCTCCAATTCCTGAAGGCGCTTTTTCTCTTTCTTGGCCTCTTGCGCTTTGCTGAGTTTTTTAATTTTTTCGGCGTTAAACTTTCGGGTCACCTTATCAATAATTGCCTTTTTATCTTTGGTTTTTTCCCATTCCTTCATCCAATCTTCAAACTTACGGCCCAGCTCCACCAACTTCTGCTCTTGTTCGGCCCCGGCATTTTTCTTCTCCAGTTTTACCTTCCAACGGGCAATAAGCTCTTCATACTTATGATGGCTTTCACCCGCTTTACGCTTAATTTCTTCTAATTCGCCTTCACGCTTTTTAACCGCCTCTTCTCTTTGCTGCAATTCCTGCAACAATTTATCAAGGGTTAGCTTATCGCTATTGGTTTTCTGACGTGCCCGCTCGATGACATGCCTGGGCAATCCCGATTTTTCGGCAATAACATAAGTGTACGAACTTCCCGGCCTACCTATCAAAAGCTTAAACTGCGGACTCAAGGTAACATCATCAAACAGCATACAGGCATTTTGCACACCCTGGAGCCGTTCGGCAGCCAACTTAATATTCATGTAATGCGTAGTAATAACGCCCAATGCTTTTGCTATGGACAACTCTTCCAGAATGGCCTCGGCCACTGCACCTCCCAGCTCTGGATCGGTACCCGTTCCAAACTCATCAATTAAGACCAGGGTGC
This sequence comes from Flavobacteriales bacterium, assembly GCA_044353055.1. Taxonomy (GTDB): domain Bacteria; phylum Bacteroidota; class Bacteroidia; order M30B66; family M30B66; genus CAMCXT01. Next base: position 1,758 of record JBILCR010000274.1, on the reverse strand, counting down.
GTCGGTCGGCATAATTCAAAAAATGCTTCATCTTGATGAGGCGCGAACTGTAGGTACTTAACTCGTATTCTATGGATTGACTGTCGCCAATGTCGGTGAAAAAACGATGAAAAACGCCCAATTCCGATTGCTCCGATGCCGGAACCATCAACCCGCTTTGCCACATAAGCTGTAACAATCCTATAGTTTTCAATGCGATGGACTTACCCCCTGCATTGGGTCCCGAAATTACAACAAGCCTATGTTGCCCATCCAGCCTGCAGGATAAAGGCACGACTGATTTGCCCTGTACCTTATTTTGCATAAATAAAAGAGGATGACGCGCATTTACCAAATGCAACGATGACTTGCCGGTAAATGCGGGCATACCTGCATCCATCTCCATAGCTAAAAGCACTTTGGCTCGAATAAAATCGAGCTCCACCATAGCATTCAACGATTGCGAAAACAATTCGGCAAAAGGCCGCAAACGGGCGGTTAATTCTTTTAAAATACGTAGTACTTCTCTGCGCTCCTGCTGCAATAAATCAAAAACTTCGTTGTTAAGTCCTACTGTTTCGAGGGGTTCAATAAATGTGGTTTTACCCGTTTCTGAATTGCCTTGAATTAAGCCCTTAACATTGCGCTTATGCTCGGCCGCCACACTTAGCACTCTTCGGCCATGAGCCACTGTTTCTTCGGTATCGGCAAGCCATCCCAGCTTCTTGTACTTTTGCAAATGTTGCCGAAACACCCGTTCCAGCTCACGCCTGGCCTCAATTATATTCTTACGAATCTGCCCCAGCTCCTTCGATGCCGAAGTTTTTACCTCTCCTTGAGCATCCAACACCGCATCAATATGCGATAAGGGTAAATTATTCAGCATAACAGATGCAAACACCGAATTTAAATGCGGGAAAACCGCCTTTTTATCAGAGAGATAACGTAACACCGAAAAGCAAACTTCAAGCAGATCGCGTAAGGCCAGAACTTGCTTCTCCATCAAGGTGGAACCCGCTACTTTTAAAAACCCCAGCTCTTTGGTAATGTCCGGAAATTCGGACTGCGGAAAAAATGAACCTGCCCGAAAAATCCCTAATAGCTCGTGAGTTTTTAAAAGAAGCAAATGCACCTCTTCGGCCGATGATAAAGGCACAAGCTGAAGAGCAAAGTCCTTAGAACGCGGACTACGGCAATGGACTTCGAGCAGGCGCCGAATGCGGTCGAACTCAAACCGCTGCATGGAATCGTCGGGAAAAATACGCACGAGAGAAAGATAAATCTGATATTCGAAACAACAAAACCTTTTGTCTGTTCAATTGCTTGATATTATTAATAAATGAATCCGTCCATTACACACTTCAACGTTCGCGTTTACGGTTTGGTGCTAAACCCATCCGGGCATCTTCTGCTGAGCGATGAATATTGTCAAAATCGCTACATGACTAAATTTCCGGGTGGTGGACTCGAACCCGGTGAGGGGCTTATTGATGGTTTAAAGCGCGAATTTCTCGAAGAATGTAATACCGAAATAGAGGTTTTGAGTCACTTTTATACTACAGATTTCTTTGTTCAGTCTATGTTTAGGGGCGGAGGCCAGTTAATAAGCGTCTATTATTTGTGCCGCTTTATTGAAGAACCAAAGTTTGAAATTATTGAAAATGCATTTGAGGGACTGCCCGAGATTAATGATTCGCTGGCATTTAGATGGGTTTCGATACACCAACTCGATGCACAGCACCTTACCTGGCCGGTAGATCGGGTGGTAGTAGATAAGCT
>JBILCR010000273.1:0-3682 GCA_044353055.1 Flavobacteriales bacterium | reverse complement strand
TGCCATGCTGGGGCCCGACGGCACCGTGCTTCAACCTAGTGAAACATTGTATAAAAAAAATGCATTGGTAGTTTCGGGACGTTTCAGGCCCTTTACTAAGGTGCACGAAGACATGATTGCGAAAGCAGCCGAAGATTTTAAATCCGAACTAGGAGAACAGGCTAACGATATGGTAATGGTGGCCGAACTTTCGTTGAATGCGCTAATTGACAAAAACGGTGCTATTGACGACGAAGACTTTTTAGACCGTGCTCAAATATTAATGGCACTTGGCCATACCGTATTGATCACCCATTTTCTGGATTACTGGTATTTGGTGCCTTATATGTCTAAAGCAACACGAAATCATAGGGTAGGATTTGTATTGTCGATGCGTAATATTGAACGCGTATTTAAACCTGAGGAATTTAAATCGTTACCCGGAGGTTTATTGCAGGGTTTTTCGATGCTGTTTGGCACTAACGTTAAGGCTTATGCTTATCCGGCATACCGACGCAGCACGGGCGAATTAATTACCAGTAAAAACCTATCCATTAATCCGGCCTACAGAGGGCTGCTCGATTACCTGATTACCAACGATAAACTCGAAGATATTACTCAAGCCAGTCGCGAACTACTGCACATTAATGCCGATGAAGTGCTGGAGCAAATTCGTAAAGGCGAAAGCGGCTGGGAAGAGGCATTACCGAAAAAAGTGTCCGAATTAATTAAAAACAACTGTTTGTTCGATTATCCCTGCAGCGCAGAACACAAAGAACAATTAACCAAAAACTTTAACGCATCATAATGGGATTTTCAGACTTTGGCTTTTCAGACACCTTGTTAGAGGGCCTCGATTCAATGAATTTTAAAGAGCCTACTCCAATTCAGGTGCAAGCCATTCCCGAAATTTTAAAGGGTAAAGACATCATTGCCAGCGCACAAACAGGCACCGGTAAAACAGCTGCATTTTTATTGCCTGTTTTAGAAAAAAGCATACGTGAACAACCCGGCCATATTGACACGCTAATTATTGTGCCTACCCGCGAACTCGGACTGCAAATTGACCAACAGCTCGAAGGGTTTTCGTACTTCCTGCCCTTCTCAAATATTGCTATTTATGGTGGTGGCGATGGCCGCGAATTCGAAATCCAGAAAAAAGCTTTGGTACAAGGCACAGAAATTATTGTTGCCACCCCAGGAAAACTCCTTTCCCATTTAAACATGGGATATGTAGATATGAGCAAACTCAGGCATTTAGTCCTCGACGAAGTAGACCGAATGCTCGATATGGGTTTTATTGATGACATTCAGCGCATCTTGAAGTTTCTTCCCGAAAATCGCCAAACGCTCTTTTTCTCAGCAACAATGCCGCCCAAGATCAGGCAGCTTGCCGTTAAGTTGCTTAAAAATCCGGTACAAATTAATATTTCAATTTCGAAACCGGCTGAAGGTATTTTACAAAGAGCGTACCTGGTGCACGACCACCAAAAGCTGAGATTGCTTCAATATATATTTACCAATCCCGATTTGAAAAGTGCTGTATTGTTTGCAGGCACTAAGCAAAAAGTTAAAGAAGTTGAACGCGAATTGCGTAAATTAAAATTTAATGTTCAAGCCATACATTCCGATATCGAACAACAAGAACGAGAAGAAGTGTTGCTCAATTTCAGAAACAAAAAAACTACCATTTTAGTAGCTACAGATGTAATATCGAGAGGAATCGACGTACAGGGAATTGAGTTGGTAGTGAATTATGATGTGCCGCCTGACCCGGAAGATTATGTGCATCGTATTGGCCGCACGGCAAGAGCCGAAACCAAGGGCGAGGCTATTACCTTAATTTCTGAAATGGATACGCGTAAATTTAAACGTATAGAAGCACTCATTGAACGTGATGTAGAAAAAACACCTTTGCCCGAAGGCTTTGGAAGCGGACCAGATTATACCGATAATTCAAAGTTTAAATACCCTCAAAAAGGTGAAAAATCAAAAAATATAAATAACCCAAATTCCACAAATAATCAATCGCAAGGTCATAGAAATAAACGTTATTTTAAAAACAAAAAAAAATCCGACAATAAAAGCTAAAATAATATTAAGAACACGTGCATTACCCCTTGATATTATTGCATAATCACTATATAATATGAATCCAATAGATTTATTGTTTATATCATGCGATTAACTAATGGGTATACCTATTTTTTGAGTCTGTATTTACTTTATTGTGGTGGATTAAACGCGCAGCGGCACCTGAGCGAAAGCACACAGCATAACAAAGAATTTTTCAGCGTGGTTAATAACACGCTTACATATTTTTGTTACGACTCAACGCAAGCGATAGATTCTTCGGTGGCATTGGTGGTTTACTGCCATGGTGCAGAAGAACGTATTCAAAAATCCAGAAAGGGCTATGTTATGGAGCGGGTAATTCAATTGGGAAATGCCTTTGCCAAAGAAGGGTTTGTATTCGCCGCCGGTAATTTCACAATCGATCCGATATCCAATACTATAGCGATTAATGAGATTGAAGAACTTAGAAAATGGTGTCTTAGAAAATTCGGAATGTATCCCAAAATGAATCTCATTGGCTATAGTTTAGGCGGATATGCAATAATGCTATACAGCAAAAAATATCCGCAACATGTTTCACTAATAACAACGGTGGCGGGCACACTCATAAATCATATATGGCTTAAATATCCTCACAGCCTTAATAGCATTAAAGAAATTCCCATAATAATTTACCACGGCGATAAGGATGTTAATGTTGAATATAAACACAGTGTAAATTTTACAAATTTCTTCAATAAAAAAGGATTTAATATCAAACTAAATACCTATAAAAACGCTAACCACAGCACCATTCACGATAGAGCGATAGATGATTTATTGAAAGATCATAAAACACACCGAAACAATACTATTAAGGCACATAAATAGACCGTACTAAATAAATCAACGTACTGCTTGAATACATGAATAATTATTGTACTTTTGCAGGCCATTTAAAAAATATTTTCTGTCTTATTATGAAAAAGCAACATTACATTTTATTTTACTTTTTAGGCATACTATTTTCAACTAGCCTCTTAATTAAGGCACAAGACTCTACAAACACCTCCCCCATCGAAACTGTAATTTCCGACAAAACCGAATTTGAAAACAGTGAATTTAAATTCGTTAATTCGGCTGAATTTTTAACAGCCTGCGGATGCGGCACATCGTTTAATCAGATGGATAAAGCTGCCCACTCCGAAGGGCTTAAAGTGCTCGAAAAAGGATATCAAATAGCCTATGTAAAAAAAGAAATTATCTCCGGATCTTGTTGGGATTTTGTAAATGCTGTTTACAATAGAACCGGAAAGGAGTATCAAAAAACTACGATTTACAGTTCTCAAAAATCCGAGAAAAAGTATGCCGATAAGAAATTGCTTAAGCCCGGAGACTGGATTTATCATATAAACTATGACTACAGCGGTGTAGAACACAGTGCTATATTTGTGTGCTGGAAAGATTTTGAGCAAGGAAAAGCAGTTACACTTAGTTATGCAGGCCAAAAAAGAAAACAAGCAGGCCGATTCGGGGTTTATAATTTAAACGGTGTATACAGTATATTTAGGCTTAAGAAGAAAGAGGCATCATCAACAACTACACCCTCAAAGTAATTAAAGAGTAAATCTTATTGAGAATACATGCA
>JBILCR010000272.1:0-3703 GCA_044353055.1 Flavobacteriales bacterium | reverse complement strand
TATTTATTAGCTGCATATCTGCTGAAATCGGGCGACGATAAAACACGTAAGGCGGTGACGCATCGTTTAAGAGCCGATTATTCCAAAATACGAGATGAATATGTTAAGGGATATATTATATCAGCGCTTTCGGAGGATTTTTCAAACTTCGAATTTATAGTTAACGCATTCAAAAAGGAAGTGGGTGTTTTGGGAAGACAGTTTGCCTATGAAGCGCTCCTTTCTATAAGGAAAAGTCCTCGTTTCGGCTCGTATTCAAAGCTTTATTCCGACAGTGTTTTGAGCCTTAGTGCTTATTTTTCTCAACTTATAACCTCGGCATTCAACACTGGTGATGTTAGTTTAATTGCCATGTCAGCCCAAATAGTTCGCGATAAAGAACTGAATGGGGATGCAAAATTATGGTCCAACGATATAGACTTGCTTCAAAAGCTATTGGCAAAGCTAAAGTTACCGCGCGACATCGAAATATATGGCGAGCTGCTTCAAACTATGGCTTATTTGCAGGGCAAAGAGCTTATCGGTTCGGTCAAGCCTGAATATAACAATCCGCCCGATTGGGGCAGTTTGAAGCAGATTAAGCGAAATCAAGAGATTAGAATCTATACCGACCAGGGTGTAATTGAAGCCGAACTTTGGATCGATAAAGCACCAACCACGGTGGCTTATTTTATGAAAAATGTGGCAAACGGTTTTTATACTTCAAAGCTCGTTCACCGCCTTGTTCCAGGTTTTGTCATGCAGTCGGGCTGTCCGCGCGGTGATGGCTATGGCAGTGGTTCGGGGAGCATTCGAAGTGAATTCAATGATGAGGTATTTAGTGAAGGTGTTATTGGAATGGCAAGTGCTGGACCTGACACTGAAAGCACACAGTGGTTTGTTATGCAGCAGGATGCTCCTCACCTCAATGGGCGCTACACCGCTTTTGGCAGAGTTACTTATGGACTCGAAATTGTTCAGAATGCTCGTCAGGGATTACGCATTCTAAAAATAGAATTAGAATAACTTATTTTTTCTGCTCGAGTACGATCACTTTTTCAAGTTTAAACGTCCCATCGTCCAAGGCTTTTAGGAAGAAATCGTACGTGTAAACCGCGTATCCTTCTTTTACAATGCGCACGGTATAATTCTTATTTCCTTCAAGTGTGAAGAAATACTGACCATTTTCGTCGCTTTGTCCGGCGTATTCCTTACCGCTTTCACGCTCGGTAATAACCATTGGTGTTTCTAAACTCTCAGCGGCACGTGCATCCACAATTTTGCCGGAAAAGATAGAAAGTGCCGGACCTTTAGGAACAATAGGCGTCTCTATTTCGGTCTGCGGAACGACTTCTTTTTTAAGTTCGGAGAAATCAACTTCCCAGATATCGAGCTCACCGCTGCTTCCTTCGCGGTCTGAACTTATCCATGCACGTTTGCCGTCGGTGCTCATGCAAAAAAAGCGTTCATCACCGAATGTATTGATGGGATATCCTAGATTTTCGGGCTTTGACCACAGCCCATTCTCAAGTGAAGATTTAAATAAGTCGTAACCACCAATAGCGTCGGGGCTGTTCGACGCAAAATATAATGTTTTGCCATCGGGGTGCACAAAAACTCCAATCTGATCGTATTCGTTATTAATGATAGGCCCTAGGTTTACTGCTTTGCCCCATTCGTTTTTGCCCTCGCGTTTGCTCATGTAAATATCGCCCATACCAAAGCCGCCTTTTTCACGCTCAGAAACAAAGTACAAAGTTTTGCCGTCGGGCGAAACGCATGCCGAACTTTCGAAATAGCTGGTATTTACGTCGCCCTCAACAGGTTTTGCCTCTCCCCACTTACCGGTTTTGCTTAGTTTCGACATTAAAATATCTCCCGAACCTCGCATCCCTGTGTTTTTGTAAACATAAATCTGTTTTCCATCGGGTGAAAGGCTCATGCTGGCGTCATGTCCTTCGGTGTTTATTGGCCCGTCAATGGGTTCGGCCGCAAGCCAGTTTCCGCTTATCGAATCGCGTTGTGAAATAAAAATGTCTTCGTAAAATTTACCGTCTTCGGGATCCTGATTCTTGCCTTTACATTCGGGCCGACGCGATGTGAAAATCAAGGTATTGCCGTCTGCCGAAACCGATGCGCTGTATTCGGGATACTCGCTATTAATAGACTCGCCTAAGTTATTTATACGAACATTTTTAGGGTTTTTAATGGCTTCTTGGGCCATAATACACTGGTTTTTAAGGGCTTCTGATTCAGCGCGTTCGTCGGTGTTTTCGCTTCCTTTAGCAATATATTTAGCATATGCATCTGCAGCCTCTTGGAGCTTTCCGGTTGCTTGAAGTGCGCGTCCGAGGTAATAGTATTTTTCGGGAAACTCATCGGATAATTGAAGTGCAGATTTTTGGAGACGATTTAGAGCATCATCATAATTTTTAAGCAATAAATTGCATTTACCGCTTAAAAACATCAGTTCAATATTGGTGCTATCTGTTTTTTCAAGGTCGCGTATATTTTTCAAAGCAGCGTAATAATCGCCGCTCATCATCAGGTTTTTAATTTTTAGAAGCTGAATTTTGCCTCCGCCCGATGTGTTGGCATTTACCTGTGTGGTAATTAATATGGAACTAAGTAACAGTACTAAAAGATATATTCTATTGTTCATAACAGGTACAAGTTAGGAATTTGTTTAAGACTTACTTATTTTCTTTAAAAATGTTTCCATTCCTAAACGCATCCGTTCATTTAATATGTAAGAAATAGAGTGTTCCAGATAATACCTTAGGTCAACGCTATTATTGTAAAGGTGTTGTATTTCTTCACCGGCCTCTTTGCGATGTAAAATACCGGTTAAAAATGCATCGTTCAAGCGATTAATGATTTCGGGTTTCTGAGGACTTAAACTAATCCATGCGGCAAATACCATAGGCAAGCCAGTATGTAGGTTCCACATCTCGGCAAGATCCCAGATTTGGTTGAATTTTTTATGAGCATCAAAGGCACGGTCGCCAATCACCACAGCGGCATCGCCCTGTTTTAATGTATCAAGATATCCCTCGGTAGCGGACTTAAATTCTACGTCCAATTTCCAAAATTCTCTGAATAATATTCGGCAAAGTGCCACCGAGGAGCGCGACTGATAATCGAGCCATACATTTTTTATTTGCTCAAGTGGTGATTGTGAAACCATCAATACCGATTGTACGGGGCCATTGGCGCCTATGCACGTATTGCCGATAATATGGTACGAAGGCAGCTCGTGAAGTACGGCAACAGGCACCAGGCCTATGTCGGCTTCATGACGTAACAAAGCTTCTGCACATTGTGAAGGATAATGAAACTGAAATTGAAAGTCGGGATGGTTAATTAACTTATGGAGTTCAAGACCCTTTATAAAAGGGCGCGTATTGAGGTAGTTAACTATGGCTACTCGTGTCATTGCAACAAAGGTAATCGCAAGGGCAGATGCATTTCATCGAATATGTATTAAAATTTTTCAAAAAAAATTTGCAAAACTTAATCAGCGGCGTATATTTGCAGCCCTATTTAGGGAGCATAGCTCAGCTGGTTCAGAGCACCTGCCTTACAAGCAGGGGGTCACAGGTTCGAACCCTGTTGCTCCCACCAACAAAATAAAGGGTTGCAGAAATGCAGCCCTTTTTTGTTTTTAGTCTTGTTACACACTTGTAGCACGATACTGAATTAAGGAACAAGTAGTTTCGCAAAC
>JBILCR010000271.1:0-3707 GCA_044353055.1 Flavobacteriales bacterium | reverse complement strand
TGCTGGTTAAAACCACATGATGCGGATATCCATAAGAGCTTCCAATAGTTCCCACACCTGTGGCACTCCATTCCATTAAACGGTTGTAGGTTCCGCCTGTATTATAGGTAAGTGTTGATCCCGAGGTGTAGCGTGGTGAATTCACATTTACAAATCCATTGGTATTGAGTTGCAAATTCCCGCCAACGGTAACCCCGTTGCTAAAGGTAACGCCACCATTTAAGGTAATATTATTGAACGTTAATGTTCCATTAATTGCACCACCGCCTGCAAAAACCACCGTGCCGGTACCGGCTGTAAATGTGCCGTTATTGGTTAATGAACCGTTGTTGCTAATGGTAAGCAATCGGTTATTGGTCATGCTTAGTGTAGCACCCGCTTGTACGGTAACCGAATTGGCCACAGCATTGGCTGCGGTTATTACCGGACTATTGGCAGTACCCGTTGGAATAAAAACATTGCTGGTAGCCGTGGGTAAAACGTTGTTGCACCAGTTGGTGGTAACATTCCAATCGGTGCTTGTAGTACCTGACCAAATGGCGCTTGTACCGTAACACCCTGGAAAGCTTGTATTCACATTTAAATCATCCACAAAAATATTTGCTGCATTTGAGGTGCTGCTTGTACCTATAAATGTGGCCGCATTAATCGTACTTCCGGAAGGAAGTTCTCCATCGGTTAAATCGTTTCCATATAAGACGCCATTGATATAAAGATCAAAGGTTTGTGGTGCCACCGTTAAATTGGTACCGTTATAGTAATAGCTTAAATTGCCACTGGAGGCATTGTTTCCAAAAATTTCTATCGTATAATTTGTAGCCTGACTTAACGCAGAAGATGTTAAGCTACTGGTGCTCCAGCTACCATTTCGGCGATAATTAAGCGTGAGCGCACCCGAAGACCCATACGCAAAGCGAAGTCCCGCAAAAGTTTGATTACTTACAAAATCATTTGCATCGTTGTACATAGCTCCCGATCCAATGTAAAACGCCCAGTTGCCATCATTAACACCCGTTGCCCCAGTTGAATTTCCACATCGCATTACAAAGCGCGAATAGAATTGTGTTGAGGCGGTATAATTCAAAATTGGGGTGGCTTTAACTACCGAGTTATTGGTTGGAGCTACTGCACGCATGTAGGCACCAGAGGTACCCAATGGATTGGATGCGGTAACAAGGTTCACGCTCCCGCCGCCGCCACCTACACGTACATAGGTAGAACCCGAACCGGTAGGGTTCGGAATAAACGTTGTGCTGGTTCCATTAGCGGTAGAAAACGCAGTAGCAGTGGTACCAAAGTTTTGTGTGGCCGTTTGAGCAAAGACCTGACTGTTTAAAACAAAAATGCCAAAAAGCATGGCAAACAACCATCGGGCTAGGCGTTGATTCTTTTGTTTTACTAAATAATTTAGTTTTTGTGCTTGGGCAAAGTTTTTCATGTGTAAAAAATCTTGCCCTCTGTTACTGTAGATTGTATCCTGAGGTTACTGTTCTTTTCAAAATTTAACATAAAAATGGTTTGGGCGGTGTTGGTTTTACTTGAAAAGAGTAAAAAATACCCCATAAAAAACATTCTAATTCCTCAAATACAATAGTTTACGAAAATCAACATTAATAAACATGCCGTGTAAGTTCTTTTTTCAAAATGTGTATTTTTCTGCATTGTAATGCCATAACACGTGCTTGCTACTATTTCAGAAATTAGAATTAGCGATTGGATTTCCCTGCTTGGCTATGAGTTAATCATTGCCTTTCAGTTGATTTACATACTCCTGCAATACCTCTTCGTTAGGCAGCGCGAATACTTGTATTATATGGCGTTTATGGGCATCTGTATGGTGTTTGGCCTTTTAAAATACCACCACGTTCCTTTGCCGGGAATAAACCAGGAATTTCTTGCATCCCAAGAGAAATATCTCGATAAGGCATTGCCGATGCTTTCTTATTTTTTCTATTTCCGCTTTGCCCGACATTTTGTAGGCATTACCCAAAAACTTCCCAAACTCAATAAACATATATACATAATTGAATGGGTGTTATTGATATATGCACTCAGCGATATATTTGCGGCCTATGCGGGATTGGCTTTTGAAATTCGAGAATTCGGTTTTCAATGCATTGCCACTATCCTGTTTTTTAGTACCATTTACTTCGTAGTGTCGTTTTTTCGCTTTGGCGACAAGCTCGGTTATTTTGTAGTCGTAGGCGGATCTATTTTAACACTTGGCTCGGTAGGTTCGATGGTATTATTAATCATGCAGCAATCGGGCACACACTTTAACTTTAATCCATTAATATTTAACCTTTCAACTACCATTTTTGAGCTCTTGGCGTTCACCACCGGATTGGCTTATAAGGCCAATTTAATGGAAAAAGAAAAGACGCACGCCGGAGAGCGGCTTATTGAAAAGCTAAACGAGAACATCCGCTTACAACAAAAGATGAACAGTATTCGGCACGATGCTGCTAAAGAATTGCACGACGAAGTATCGAGCGGTTTGAGCGATATTAATATTTACTCCGATATAGTGTATAACGCTTTGCCCACTCACAAAGAAAGAGAACGACATCTGATGCGCCAAGTTTATCTAAGGGCAATGGAAATGATGGACTCGATACACGATCTTATTTGGGCCCTTAATCCCTCGCATCAAAAAATAACTGATCTACAGCAAAAACTTCATACGGTATCGCGCGAAAATCTTGCTCCCGTTAATGCCGAATGGAAGTTGAACTTTAGATATCTTACCGATACCTTCGAACTCGAAACCGATGCCATGAGACGCATTGTGGCACTCTACCGAAATTTAACACAAACCTTTTCGGTATTAGGCTTACGCGAGGCCGTAATATCAGATACCCAATCTATGCAGCTCGAAATTACGTTGAATTTCCAGCAAAATATTTCGGCCGACGATTTCAACGAACGTATGCTACATTTAATAAACAAATACCGTTGCGAGAGTAAAGCGTCCGAAAAAAGTTTAAGTCTGTTCATTCCTCTCACTATAATTAGGGATTGAACATTCGCATCCAATTGATGTTTTTTGCAACATGACAAGCATTGTAATATTTGACGATAACCCTGGCCGCCGCGAAAGCCTGCGCATGCTGCTCGAGTCGCACAACGAATTTATCGTAACCGGCGATTTTGAAGATTGCAGCCAAGTAAAAGCTCAAATTGAGCAACTTCAACCTGATGTAGTTTTGATGGACATTCAAATGCCTCTGGTTGACGGTTTAGAAGGGGTGCGCATTATTAAAGAGTATTTTCCAAACATCCATGTAATTATGCAAACGGTGTTTGAAGATGATGAAAAAATCTTCGATGCCATGCGTTACGGCGCCTCGGGGTATATTTTAAAGAAAACCGATCCACGGCAAATAATTCATGCCATTGAAGAAGTTCGAAACGGCGGATCGCCCATGACCCCAAGCATTGCTACGCGTGTGCTTCATTTTTTCAGACAGCAGCACGAAACCAAGCCCGAAACCTATGGACTGTCGGAACGAGAGAAAGAAATCCTGCAATATTTGGTGAACGGTCTGAGTTATAAAATGATTTCTGATAAGCTCGAAATTAGCTATAACACAGTAAATTCACACATTAAAAAAATTTACGATAAACTCCAGGTACATTCCGTTAGTGAAGCCGTTTCTAAAGCCATCCGCAGCAATATTATCCGCTAATGCAGCAGGTATTATTGC
>JBILCR010000270.1:0-3722 GCA_044353055.1 Flavobacteriales bacterium | reverse complement strand
CATTTTAACCCCCGAAATACTGAGTGCATAATTCACCAATCCTTCCAAATCGCCCTCCTCGTAATCAAAATCATTTAATTCGGAGGCCGATAAAACGATAACCGCCGATTTATACTCACGCATCCAATCTAATTTTGAATTTAATGCGTAGCCCCAAAGCCTTAATTTACTCAAGCTGTTCCTGTTGAATATTTTTTCGTGAATTTCCCAATGACGGATGCCAGACTTAAGCAGATTCGATGCTGTATGATGGGTTTCGGGACGTGTTACACTGAATCTGAACGATCCGGTATCGGTCATAATTCCGGTGTAGATACACGTTGCTATTTCAACCGATGGAATTTCGTTCATGCCCAATTGAACCGAGAATCGATAGATCAGCTCACAAGTTGATGAGGCGGTGGTATCGGAACCCAGATAGTTTACAAATTCAAGTGGCTGTGGATGGTGATCAATCATAATTGAACATGCCCTTTGGGCTGCTTTTGATACCAAAAGTTCCAAGTCGGCGGTCCGGGAAGGATGGTTAAAGTCGAGACAAAACAACACATCGCATTTTTGAAATACCTCGGCACATTGATTCGGATGCTGTTTAAAATTAATGGTTGATGAACAGCCCGGAAGAAAGTCTAGGTAATCAGGTGCTGGGTCGGGCAGTGCAATATGTACCTCGGCGCTGTAGTTCGATTTTAAAAAATGGAACAAGCCTAAAGTGGATCCCATAGCATCACCATCTGGATTACGATGAGTAGTAATTGCTATGCATCTCGCATTCTGAATGCATTCAGAAATTTCTTTTAGTTGGTCAACATTAAAAATCATGTGCAAACCTAATGATTTTAATCCGCCCTTAGTCAATAATATTAAGGTGTGTTCGACGTTAAGTTATTGTACATTTAGCGTTATAACTTATATTTACACACTGATTAAACCTGCTTTAGCTGACATATGGATAAAACATGGAATATTTGGAAGACATCAATAGCCCTTTTGTTAATGGGTGTCGCGGTATTGTTTGTATCTTCATGTAAGGATGACGAAGAGCCACCTCCACCTGTTATTACCTATGGATCGGCATTTGTAAATGGCTCATATGCCACTTACACCCGTTACACATTTAAAAAGTTCACCTATCCGGGTGGAGTTGTATTTAACAAAATAACATTAAGTCGCTCCGACAATTCCCAAATTGAAATTGGTTTCAAAGGAAGCAGCGGTAACGAATTTGAATTACCCAATGCGGATAGTTTGAACTATTGCACCTTTATTGATTCGGGCAATAGGAAATTTGAAGCCGATTCAGGTTCATTTATAATTGATTCGTATCAAGTGATTGATGGAAAAATTAATGCTTCAGGTTTCTTCGGCTTCAGAGGCAAGTACGTAAACCCAAGTAACGGAACGGTAAGCAGTGTGGAGGTATCTGAAGGTACGTTTATCAATCTCGAAGACAATTAATTCGTTCTGATGAAAATAGTTCTTTTAGGAGCCGGTAAATCAGCCGGCTTTTTAATTGATTATATTGCTCGATGGGCTGAAGAAAAATCCGTTCATGTAGTTATAGCCGATCAAGACACACAGCACCTCAAAGAGATAAACAGTGCGCATTCTTCCATTGAATGGGTTGACGGCAACTTATCGGATGTTGAATTCAGAAAACAACTCATTAGTAATGCATTTGTTACGATATCAATGCTGCCGGCATTTATGCACCCGGTTATAGCAGAAGAATGTGTTGCGGCAAAATCGCATTTTGCATCAGCTTCATACGAAAGTGATGCGATGCGAAAATTAGAACAAGGAATACTTGATAACGGGCTTATATTCATAAATGAATGTGGATTAGATCCAGGTATCGACCACATGTCGGCCATGCGTATCATTCATCGCCTTAAAAATGAAGGCTTCGAAATTGAGGCGTTTTATTCCTATTGCGGCGGATTGGTAGCTCCCGAAAGCAGAGGCAGTAATCCTTGGGCCTATAAATTTAGCTGGAATCCGCGTAATGTAATTCTCGCCGGCCAAGGCACTGCACGCTACTTAAAAGACCATCAAATAAAATTTCTGCCTTATCATCGGCTTTTTGCCGAGGCCCGAAATATTACTATCGAGGCCGAAACCTACGAAGGGTATGCCAACCGCGATTCGATGGGTTACGCTAAAATCTACGAAGTGCCAGAGATAAAAACCTTACTCAGAGGCACCCTTCGGAATAAAAATTTTTGTGCAGCATGGAATGTATTGGTACAGCTAGGACTTACCGATGATACCTACTCCTACCCTCTTAGCACAAACACTACCTATTTCGACTTTATTAACTCTTTTCTGGATAATGGCAGAGAACAACTTATGAAAATGTGTGACGGCAAGCCTGAAGTGTTTTCGATGATAGAATGGACAGGCCTGCTTTCAAACAAAATAGTTCCATCTCACTTAGGAAGTCCGGCATCAATTCTTCAGCATTTGCTAGAAGAAAAATGGAAACTCGAAAGTGCCGATAAGGATCTCGTAGTTATGCAACACCAAATTGAGGCAAAACGCGGAACAGAGCGAAAAGTGGTTTACAGTTCGTTATACCTCGAAGGCGAGTTAAACGGCAAAACGGCTATGGCAAAAACCGTAGGACTTCCTTTGGCTATTGCTGTTAGATTAATAGCCGAAAAGAAAATTACTAAACCAGGTCTTCATATTCCGATAAAGCCCGATATGTACGAGCCCATTTTAGATGAGCTTGAGTCTAATTTTGGAATACACTTTAAAGAAATAGAGCTTAGCTGCTAAAAGCGATATCCTAACGAAAGCCTAAAATTAGCTGTTGGTACAGCTGAGGCATTGGAAGGTATATCGTTAATATACCTTCTGGTTCCTATTCCAAAAGATGTATTAATCGAAAGTTCTTTTAGTGGCATATAATTAAGGCCAAACCTTAATAGAAAAGCGAAATACTCAGAAACACGCGTTTCGTAAACATAGCCTCCAGTAATTTCATTGTAAAAATCGCTTTGTGTCATCGCAGCGCCAAATTTTATTGAGGGTCCTAAATAGAACGCAGCCATACTTTGACCTTTTGGATAAAAATTTAAATCCAAACCGGAATGAAACACATTTCTGGAATTATTAATAAAATCGAGTCCCTGAGTACTGGTTCCTAACATATTTATCGAAACCGGAATTTTAATACCTACACGCATGTCTTTGTCTACAAAGCGTTCGTAACTGAATTCCACATTTTGGAACAGTAAGGTAAGGGCATCCACCGTGATAATATTTCTGCCATAATCTCTATTGAATGGCAATCCGTTATCTTTTTTACCTTTTCGTCTTTTCTCCAAATTATCAATAGCGCCATTCTCGTATTCTATTTTAGATACGGCGGTGATATTATCTGAATAAACAGGGCCTGACAAATTATCCCATCGTTTGTAACGAACTTCGGTATCGGATAACTCCGAAATTTTTACTGCAATCTTTTGCCCGTCATTCAGGTACAAATAGTCCTGAGCATACCCTGAAAGCGCACTCAAAAAGAAGAGTGACAAAAAAATATTTCTTATAACCTTCATAGTGTTTAAAATAAAAAGCCCCGTAATAACGGGGCTTTATTATATTTTATTGCTTTACAAATTTTCGAAATGCTTTGTTACCGTCAATTTCAACAATCACAGTATATAAACCGGCTGAAAGCGATGCAGCGTCAACATTAAATTGTTGCGCTCCGGCCT
>JBILCR010000269.1:0-3741 GCA_044353055.1 Flavobacteriales bacterium | reverse complement strand
AACCACCGATAAGTTTACCGAAGTGCCGCTGCAAAAACTGTTTATGCCGCCGCTGCTTACAACAGGTGCCGGTGGATTCGGATTCACCGTTACTGTTACAGGCAACGACTCCAAACTCTCGCAGCCATTAGCATCGATAATGTGAACACTGTGAGTACTCGAACTGTTTACCTGAAATGATTGCGAATTCTGGCCTCCCGACCAAACATAGGTAGTTGCAGGGCCTGTAGAGAGAGTCACGCTCCCCCCTTCGCAGAAGGTTAATGGAGCGGATGCATTAATCAGAGGTTGAGCCGGGAGTGGATAAACCGTAATTGTGATAGGTGCTGATGGCTCAGAAACACAGCCATTACCATCAGTAACGGTTAGAAAGTAATCTGTAGTTGCATTGGGTGAAGCAAGGGGATTTTGCGAATTAGCGTTATTTAACCCCGTGGCAGGCGACCATTGATAAAGTACACCACCAGAACCGCTGAGTGTGGTGGCCGCTCCGGAACAATATGAAGCATCGCTGCCAGGGTTAGCCACAGGAAGCGGCAGTACTGTAACCTCAACATCGTCGCTGGCAGTGCAACCTTCAACGGTTGTTACGGTAAGCGTGTAAGTGCCTCCGTTAAGGGCGCTAATAACCGGATTTGAAATAAATGCGCTAGAAAGTCCGGTACTGGGCGCCCATGAATAGGAGGAGCCAACATTACCGGCCCCCTGAAGTTGACCGTCAGTTTGGTAACAATAAGAAACATTCAAACCGGCATCAGCATAAGGAGCAGGGTAAACAGTTACTGTATATGAGGCCGTTGCAGGGCAAGATCCTATTGAACCTCCCGAAGTAACGGTGTACGTTGTTGTTTGAGCAGGACTCACATTAATGGTTGGACCTGTTGCTCCCGAAAAATCATTCACTGCAAGCCAGGTGTAAGGCAAGTTGGAACCCGAAGCAGTTACGGATGCTTGTCCCCCAGGACAAATGCCGCTCACCGAACCATTAATGCTTAAAGAAGGAGCAGGATCAACGCCTACGGTTACGGAACCAGTCGCTTCGCAGCCACCTGCAGTTACGGCTTCAAGTGTGTAGGTTGTTTGCGATGTGGGATTTGCGCTCGTTACTGCGGCGGTTGGATCATTTACCGCAGGGGCCGGTGTCCATGAATAGGTTGCATAACCTGCAGGGGCTGAAAGGGTAACCGTTTCGCCTGTACAAACCGAATTATCAGAAGCGGTAACTGTGAGCGTTGGAGCCGGATTAACAACAACAGTAACAGGAATGCGCGGGTAGGTGCAGCCATTTACGGTAATAGACACCCAGTAAGTGGTGTTGACATTCAAAACCGGTGTGGTGTAAGACATGCCTACAAAAAGGAGTGTATTGGATGTTTGTGTGGGATACCAGCGCACCATTCCGCTGCTGAGTCCAGAAACCTGTAAAAAAGCCGTTTGGCCGGCACAAATAGTATCGGGGATTATACTTAATGCTGGATTTAAAGGATTGTCAACCACCATTACGTTGTAATCCTCTGTTTCACCATAGTTTTCTTGGCCGCATGGGCTGGCTGGAATCGTATTGTAAGCACAACGAACGCGCATGCGGGTCATTCCGAGTGGTGCAATAGAAGGGACCGTAATATTTTGACTGAAAACCTGGAAACCCGATGCTCCCGAATTAAGCACACCATCGCATGATGCAGTACCTCCAGAAGGCGTACTATTATCAAAAGCACCATTCTGATCCCAATCTACCCAAATTCTAAAACCTTGTGCAAATGCGCCACCGGCTGTTCCCTGAGAACATTGAACAAATGCCGTAAAGGTAGAGCCTCTAGCAACCACAAGCGGTGGAATTGAGGAGTAATAAGTGTAATTATTGGGGAGGCTTGACGAGCAACTGGTGTTTAAGTTAGAAATGTTTGTTTGGGCACCGGTTGTGTAAAAGTTAGTGATGTTGTCGTCGGTAATAGGAGGATTAAAGCAAGGATTAATGTATGTAGGAAGACAATATTGTGCATGCAAATCCCCAACACATAAAAGGAGTGCAGGAATAATTGATAACAAAAATTGCTTTAAGTAAATTTTAATCACAATTCAAATGTAAGAAATAAATTTTCTTTACAAAATTTTAACGCTCACTTGGTATTGAATATAAATACGCTAACCTAAACTTTCGTTAGTCGAAATAATTTGATTTAAATCGTCCTCGGCCTTTTTTAATTTCTCTCTGCAATAAACTACCAGTTCTGATGCTTTGTTCACCATTCTAAGAAGTTCGTCAACGCCATGATTGCCCTGCTCAATAAGCTGCACAATATGCTGAAGCTCAATAAATGCAGCTTCATAGCTTAGTTCCTGTTCTTTTTCGGTTTTTTTTGCCATTTTATTTTTGTGTTTTACTAAGAATTTTTACCCGAGCGCTCCCATCAGAAAAGATAAGTTCAAATTCATCGGTTTTGAGATCGGCCAGGCGTTTTATCCATATAGCGTTTTCAATGACCTGCACATAGCCCTTTTGGAAAATTTCGGCTGGATTGGATTGACCTACTTTTAGAAAAAGCAGCTCAAGTTGATTGCGACATTCTGCCAATTTAAAATTGGCGTTGATTTTAAGATTATTTTGAGTTTCTAAAATCCTTAACTTTTCTCTGTTTACCCTATTAAGGCTGCCTTTAATTATATTTTGATGTTGATTAAACAACATCACTTCCTGCTCCTTAATTTGAATCCTTGCCGAATGCTGTACTCCAGCCAAAACGTTTTTAAGTGATACGTCGCGCTTTGCCAGAAACCCTTTGCTGCTAAAGCTTAATTGCTGCGTACAGGATTGGAGTTGAAAGCTGGCATTGGCTAAGCTTAGCCGCGTTGATTGTTTTATTTTTTCAAATGATTGACAAATGGCTTCTTCAAAGGAACGGTTGTAATTGATGATAAACTCTGCCACCATAGTTGGGGTTTTCAATGCAGTGTGGGCCGCCAAATCGCACAAGGTAGTATCGCGCAAATGGCCTAAGCCTGTAATTATTGGAATGGGGAAGCGGGCAACAGCGCGTAAAATTGAATAGGTATCAAATAGGAGAAGGTCGGTAGCGTTGCCGCCACCCCTCATGATAAGCAAAACGTCATAATTTTTGTCGGAATTGTAAATGTTCAGCATCTGATTTACGAGGGCATCTGCATGTTGCTCGCCCTGCACCTTCGCACTATACAGATCGATGCCAAATTGATAACCAAACTTGTTCTTTCTTAATCCATGAATAAAATCCTCATATCCCGCCGCTTGGGTGGTCGAAATTACAGCTATCCTTTTAATAACCACGGCCATGCGTAAGCCTTTATTTCGGGTGTAAAGCACCCCTCCCCGCAAAATTGCCGCATCGGGGTTTTCCTTCACCAATCGGTCAATATTTAATTGCCGTTGCCGTTCTATAACCCCAACACTATACTGAGCATCAATACTTTGAAGCATAAGCTTTAAGCCGTAGGCAGGCTTAAAGTCGATCGTAACACCAACGAGAACTTGCATGCCATTGGCCAATGGACGTCCGGTTTGCTTTTCAAAATCTAAAATTGCCTGGTATCCTTTGCCAAAGCCTGCCACACTCATCTCGGCTTTGATGCCTTCGCCCTGAGGCTTTTCAACCAGATTAAAATAAACTTGCTTCCTGTCGTGATATACCTTTAAGCTTGATGTTTCGGCAAGCACCAAAAATATTTTCCGACCAAACTGGTTTTCAATGCTGTTTTGGAGCATTT
>JBILCR010000268.1:0-3746 GCA_044353055.1 Flavobacteriales bacterium | reverse complement strand
CATCGCTGCTTACATTTACATCATTGCTTACATTTCCGGTAACGGTCATAAGGTTAGATGCCAACGATAAATCACCGCTTTGCAAGGTTAATGCTCCGTTAACACGCACGTTCGTAACGCCTGCAGTTAAATTAATGCTTCCAGAAGGAGCGGTGTTCTGCACCACCAAATTAGCAAAATTGGTAAGATTGCCTGCAACGCCGGTGATGGTTTGATTTCCACCCAAGCCATTGAGGAACGTAGTCTGCGTGAGGCTTCCTGCCTGATATCCTCCTGTATTTATTGCTGCAGTTGCATTGGTATTTTGGTTAATCAATGCCCCCCCAATAGATACATTCAATCCATTGGCTTTGAAAGCCGAATTACCTCCAATAGTCAGATTGTTTAAAATAGAAACTGCATTGGTATTTACATTCAATGTTTTTGCGGTAATGCTGCCATCAACTGTGAGGTTCCAAAATGGTGAGGTTCCGATTAATTCAAAAACTGTTGCCGATGCTGAATTGGAGGTTCCTACACGAATCTCGCCACCCGATATGGTACTGGTTTCGGGAGTCAGATAAATATCGCCATATGCTCCGGCAGCATTGGCTAATCCGGCGCGATCAATAATCAATAACGAGTTACCGCTCATAGCAAAGTCGGATCCCGGATTGAGGATTTCAAATTTTGCACGGTATGAGTTGAAGCTTCCCACAGCGTCAGGATTTTTACCACGCACCAACACGGTGCTGTTTCCACTTTGCTGATAGCGCAAAGAGCCGATTACAGAGAACACGCTGCGGCGAATCTGACCGTTAACGTTCAATACTCCATTATTTTGAATTTTGATGGAAGGAGCTCCTGTACTCGCATATTCGAGATCGTTGTGCTGATTGGTTGATGCATCGCCCACATTCACCGTTCCGTCGATAATTTCTAATTCGCCGGCAACAATTAAATCTGAGCCGCCGGTATTGCTCATTCCTGCATTTACAACAGCCGAAGGATGATTCACGCTTAAACGCGCAGTTTCAGGAATAAGGAAGCTGCTGTTGGCAGCCGAATTTAACGTGATCGAACTGCCTTTTGAGAAACGGAAGGTTCCGTTTTGAAGGTTGAGCCAATTGTTTTCAAGCGCATCAAAGGTTCCGGCTACACTGCATTCCACCATAATCGACTGGTTATTCCCTTTATTAATTGAAAGCGAATACAAATCGGTAAGTGCCGAGGCATTGGTTCCGGTGATATTAGCCGCTGAATTTCCTAACATTTGAAGCGTTGCATCACTGCCGCTATTCAATTCAAGCGTTCCGTTGTTGGTTAAGTTTCCATAAAGCTTAATGGCATGCACGAGCGAACCACTTGCTCCCGAATTTATTTCGGCACCCGATGCAATAGATAAATTGCCATTAACCATAAGCTCTTGAGCAAATGTTTCAGGTAAGAATAGCTTGCCACCATTAATATTAAGGTTCCCGTTAATGGTCAAAAGCCGCGATGATGCTGAGTTGATGTTTACAAGAGCGGTTGATGCACTACCATTGATGCTTAAGTCTTCAAAAATGGTTAAATCGCGATTCGGCAATGTAATGGAATTCGAACCGTTCGGGCTCAGCATCAAACTTTTGTAAGTATTGATGTTCATCGATGTAGGTGCCGCTGTTACATTAGGTAAGGTAAAGCTACCTGTTGTGGTGTAATATTCGGTGGTACCACCGGTTTGGGTGAAGAACAATCCAAAGTCGCCGGCAGGGAATTCGGCAGTGGCCGCTGAAGATGCAATGCGCACTTTTCCTGCTCCACCCGCGGTAGCATAAGGAAGTGCACCAAAATTATTTCCGGTAGTTGAGCCCAAATCGAGCGTTGATCCTGCATCTACAATCAATGAACCTGAAATAGTGTTGTTATTAGGAACAGTAACCGTATGAAATGCCGTGCTTCCATTACCAATAAATACCGGTGAATTACCCGATGGAATGCTGGCCGATGGCACACCGTTATGTGTATTTACAATATCGTTCGACCAAGTGGTAGAAGTGTTCCATGAACCACTGGCACGACTGTAATACGGTGTTACAATGCCAAATGCAGCAGGATTTCCGGCAGTAAAGTCGCCATTGAGGTTACTGAAACTGCTGAATGAAATATTATTGGTACTTTCATCAACGGCATTTACGTTGTTGATGGTGGTATAGGAAATGGTTTGGAAATTATAATATGCCGGAATGTAGCTTGTATTGTCGGGTAAATTTCCATAATTGAAGGTAAAATTGAGTGAGTTGGCGGGTATTCCGCTGAAGCCGTTTGAATTGATGCGCCAGTATAATTCGAAGCAATTCGGATCGGTAACATACAATTGGCGAGCGGCCACCGGACGAATATCCAAGGTTCCCCAAGTGCTTGGTGATGAACCAAAAGTAAGGGTTGCAGGGGTGTAATTGCCTGGAGTTCCGAACGGAAATACAAACGATGTTGAACCTGTTCCAAAAGTTTTGCTGATGCCCCGATCAGACAAAAATCCATTGGTACGGATAAATTTCGTTGCCGAAAAGGCACCCGAGGTAGCCACGACGCTCGCAGCTAGAGGCAGTGTTAATCTATTGTTTTCAATTGAAAATACACGATTGCTTACCAGTTCGAGTTGATTCTCGATGGTGAAATCAGAAAGCATCGCTACTTGTGTTGAACCTGCAGAACCGCCCGAATTGTCGAGTGTTAAATTTTGGATTGTTGCATTACCATCGCCCGCAATCGACTGTACGAGCGTTCCGTTGAGGCGTAGTTTTGAACCTGCAGCTCCGGTAATTTGCGTGTTGTGTGTTATGGCACCGGCAACATTTAAAATCTTAGTTCCGAGGTTTAATGTGCCGGTCAAAATTCGTGCATTACCGCTAAAGTTAAAGCTGCTTGCCGAACCAGCAAGTTGTAGTGTAGTACCTTCGGTTTTGCTGAGCTGTAAGCTACTTAATCCTATGCCTGCCGAAGAAACATAAGGTGTAGGTGCACTTCCGCTTTCGAGTTTGGCCCCCCACAATGCTACGCCAAGCGAAGTATTGCCGGCGTATGTATCGTTTGTGCACGAGGCATCGAGCAAATAAACCCTCATCCTGTAGTTAGCATTTCCCGCAGATGTAATTGAAATACGGTACCAACCGTTTGCTTCTGCCGTAATGGAGCTACCCGTTACATTCCCATTGGTAAATGTTACCGAGCCACCGCCGGTTAAATTGTATCGGGCAATAGCCAAGTTGGCAAAATCTCCCACATAAAGGGCTACACAAGTCCTTCCGGCCGGCTTAACAAAGATGCTGGCCGTGGTAGGTCCCGAAGTGGGGATAATTGGAGAATACAATCTATGCACGCTTGTACCTGCAGTTTCTAAAATGCGTTCTGCCGTAAATAGTGTATTGGGATCGCTCTCAATGTTTACGCTGGATGTGGTACCTTCGAGTGTCCAGTTTACCCCGTTCTGAATATCTTCAGATCCGCTAATAAAGCTGGAACCGCCTCCTTGGTTAAAGGTTGTTGTTCCGTTGAGTGTAAATGTTTGGTTTGCCGCGCCATTGAAAACGAGTACATTGTTGCCGTTGCGCATTTCGGCGCCGCTTGCAATGGTGAAGTTTCCACCAACTACCACATTTTGGTCGGCAGCATCAAAAACCGGCGAACCTGTTGATGTGATATTTAAATCATTTAGAATCCTCAGGGGTTGTGCCGCTGCGGTTTCTGTATTTGCTGCATTGCCATCGAAAGACCAATTGATC
>JBILCR010000267.1:0-3763 GCA_044353055.1 Flavobacteriales bacterium | reverse complement strand
AAAACGCACATCGGGCTTGTCGATACCCATTCCAAAGGCAATGGTAGCGACAATAACATCGGCTTCCTCCATCAAAAATTTATCTTGATGCGAAGCACGCGTAGAGGCATCTAAGCCTGCATGATAAGGCAGGGCCTTAATGCCGTTTACCACTAGCGTTTCGGCAAGCTCTTCAACCTTTTTTCTAGAAAGACAATAAATAATTCCCGATTTACCCTGATGCTGGCGGATAAAGCGGATAATTTCTTTAACTACGTTCTTTTTGGGACGAACCTCGTAATACAGGTTTGAGCGATTAAATGACGATTTAAATAAAGTGGCCTCATTCATATTGAGGTTCTTCATGATATCGGTCTGTACTTTAGGAGTAGCCGTAGCCGTAAGCGCCATAATGGGCACCGTTCCAATAGCTTCGATAATTGGCCTTAGCCTGCGGTATTCAGGGCGGAAATCATGGCCCCATTCCGAAATACAATGTGCCTCATCGATGGCAAAGAATGAAATGGGTATCTCTCTAAAAAACTGAACGTTCTCGTCTTTTGTGAGCGATTCGGGCGCTACATATAAGAGTTTGGTAATGCCTTTGGTTATATCGGCTTTAACCTGAGCAATTTCTGATTTATTTAACGATGAATTCAGGAAATGAGCGATTCCGTTTTCGCCTCCGAAGTTGCGGATCGAGTCCACCTGATTCTTCATAAGGGCGATAAGTGGCGAAACAATAATGGCCGTTCCTTCAGAAATAAGTGCTGGAAGCTGATAACACAAAGATTTACCGCCTCCCGTTGGCATAATTACAAAAGTGTCGTTCCCCTCTAAAATGTTTCGAATGATGGATTCCTGTTCTCCTTTAAAGGCACTGAATCCAAAAAAATGCTGCAGATGTTCTGAAAGTTCAACCGGACTTTCGGCTAATTCAATCATGTATGGGTTAATCGTAGATTAATGGTGGTTAGATTCGAATTTAAAACAACGTAAAGAGTAAATGGTTATTATACTATCCCCAAAAAATCTATCCGCTATCAATTTCAAATCGGACTATAAAGATACACTTAATTGTAAACAGACCAAGCAAATTATATGATGTGCGCAAATTTTTCATAGATCAGATAATCAGCATTTTATATTTTATTTCGTTGTGGTTTTATTGAAAACATGAGATTTACGATTGGTTCTAATATTATGTTACATCCTAAATTGGAAGTTTTACTTAGTTTTTAGGAAGATGTGTTTTGCATTTCGGTTTGAACGCTATAATTAGTTTTGCCATATTCGCCCCGTTAATTTTGTCTTTATATAAAATGAGTTCAGCGCCATTGTTTTCTGAAGGTTATGCCGCAAAATGCGATCGGGAAGACGCCCTGGCAGGTTTCAGAAGCGAGTTTTTATTTCCGCAGATAAACGGAAAAGATGCAGTTTATTTTTGCGGTAATTCGTTGGGCTTGCAGCCTAAATCTACCCAAACTGAAATTTTACAGGAGCTCAACGACTGGCATCACTTAGGTGTTGAAGGTCATGTGCATGCGCAGCGGCCCTGGGTGAGCTATCATGAGCAGTTTGCCCCACTCCTTGGGCCTCTCGTGGGGGCTAATGAAACAGAAGTGGTGGCCATGAATGCGCTTACCGTTAATATTCACTTGTTAATGGTCTCGTTTTACAGACCAACAGGACAACGCTTTCGCATTATTTGTGAAGCAAAGGCTTTTCCTTCGGATCAGTACGCGCTTGAAAGCCAGGTGCGCATGCACGGCATGGAACCTTCTGAGGTAATTCGCGAAATTGCGCCACAAGCGGGCAAAGACACTATTGATCAGGCGGATGTTCTTCGTGCTATTGCCGAGGAGGGCGACCAACTGGCTTTGGTGTTTATCGGCGGTGTTAATTATTATTCTGGACAGGTGTTTGATATGGAGCGTATTACGCATGCGGCACATGCTGTTGGCGCCGTGGCGGGATTCGATCTGGCACATGCAATAGGTAATGTTGAATTGCAACTTCATCGTTGGAATGTAGATTTTGCCGCCTGGTGCTCGTATAAGTATTTGAATTCGGGACCGGGTTCTGTGGCCGGTGTTTTTGTTCATGAAAAGCACTGCACACGAAAGGATGTGTTTAGGCTCACCGGCTGGTGGGGCCACAATAAAACACGACGGTTTTTGATGGAACCCGATTTTGAGCCCATACCCACTGCCGAAAGCTGGCAGATGAGCAATGCTCCGGTTTTAAGCATGGCAGCACATTTGGCATCACTTAAGCTGTTCGAGCGTGCAGGTATGCAGAACCTTATTACAAAAAGTAAAGCATTAACAGGATATGCCGATCAGCTTTTAACGCAGGTGCTTCAGAACCAAAGCGCTAATCCTTTGTTTAAGATAATAACCCCCGCAGAACGCGGATGCCAGTTGAGTTTATTGTTCTTGCGAAACGGAAAACGTGTTTTCGAATACCTCTTGGAAAAAGGAATAATTGCCGACTGGCGCGAGCCCGATGTTATTCGCATTGCACCGGTGCCGCTTTATAATTCATTTAGCGACGTTTACTTATTTGCTTTGGCATTAAACGAGTTTAACGATACATATTGATGATGAACAGACCTCAAAAAATTGCCATTGCCGGATCTGGACTGGTGGGCGCATTACAATCTATTTATTTCGCAAAACGTGGCTTTGAGGTCGATTTGTACGAACGCCGACCCGATATGCGCAGCAATCGTATAGCCGCAGGGCGATCCATTAATTTGGCCTTGTCCGACAGAGGCTTTCGTGGTCTACAGGGGGTGGGAATTGATGATCAGATTAGAGAAATGGCCATACCCATGTACCGCAGGGTAATGCACGATAAGCAAGGGAATTTAACGTTTCAGTCATACGGCAAAGACGGGCAAGCCATTTATTCGGTGTCGCGCGGCGGATTAAATTGCCGCCTCATGGATTTGGCCGAGGCCTCAGGCGTAAAAATTCATTTTAACCATCGATGTTCGGATGTGGATTTAGAGGGTGGCAGTGCCGTTTTTAATGATTCAGAGAAAGAGCATCGCGTTACACCCGATTTTTTAGTAGGTGCTGATGGGGCATTTTCAGAAGTTCGTAACGAGATGGCCAAACGACCGTGGTATAATTATTCGCAGTATTACATTGAATATGCCTATAAAGAATTGAGCATACCGCCCCATGCCGACGGCAGCCATAGGTTAGAAAAGAATGCATTGCATATTTGGCCGCGAAAAGATTTTATGCTTATTGCCCTGCCCAATCTGGATGGAACGTTTACCCTCACCTTGTTTTTCCCAAAATCGGGTCCTCTATCGTTTGATAGCCTCGATACTATCGAAAAGGCCGAGGCATTTTTTGCCGAAACCTTTCCAGATGCCTTAGCCTTAATGCCCGATTTTAGAAAAGAATACGCTGAAAATCCTGCCTCAGCCATGGTAATTGTGCGCTGCTACCCTTGGACCTGGGGCGATAAAGTTATGCTTATTGGCGATGCCGCGCATGCCATTGTGCCGTTTTATGGTCAAGGTATGAATTGCGGTTTTGAAGATTGTACGGTGTTTTTTGACTTGCTCGACCGTCATACAGGCAGCTGGGAGGGTTTATTGCGTAATTACGAACAAAGTCGTAAACCCAATGGCGATGCCATTGCAGAACTCGCCCTTCGAAATTTTATTGAAATGCGCGATAAAGTGGGCGATCCTGAGTTTTTGTTGCAAAAGAAAATCGAACAGCGGTTTAGTGATAAACATCCCGATAAATGGATTCCGCTG
>JBILCR010000266.1:0-3768 GCA_044353055.1 Flavobacteriales bacterium | reverse complement strand
CTTCGCGTTGGGCAGGGGGGGATAGGATTCCTACAAAAACAAGGCGATTATGTCAAGAATTACTTATTAAAAGGGATGTTCACATCATTACAATTTGATGCACTAATTTATTTTTCAAAAAATCTATTTTTTGTGAACGCGTTTTAAACGCTTATAAGCGTTTATTAACGGCTGTTCACTTTGAAGGCAGTAGATTCGCACTGTAAAGGGGAGCAAGCATTCCTACAAAAGCATTCCTACAATGTCAAGCATTTCATATCAAAAGATGTGTTGGCAACATGTACAAAACAACACCAATCTATCTCATTCTCGAAGTTTATGCTCCACAAGGTGTGACTTTATGAATCATAAGTGCAGGTTATTATGAAGGTTTTTATTCACTTAATATTCGGAATGAATCTGCACAAATTACAATGCACTCTTGAATTGATATAAGAAGAATTAAGGACGAACACTTAACGTTACAATGATTAAAACTTCGCGAAAGCGCAATGTTCTACCAATCGTCTTTTTTCTTAACCGGATCGGTTTCGATATAATTTTCAAGACTTTTAATCAATTCCTTTACATATTCGTCTGTTTGCTTTAAATACAGAGCAAAGTTAGGATCATAATTCTTGGCAGCAGTATCCATCCAACGTTCAATGGGATAATACGATGCTTGTTTCCAGCTCATGGATGTAATCTCGTATTTGAACTTAGAATCCTTGCACATGATGTTGATCTTATAATTCACTACACCGGCATCCACCATTGGAGCGGGTTCTTTTTTACTGCCCGGGTCAGGTCGTTTTATAGTAAAACGATAGCCCCCTTCAATCTTATAGCCTGTTGCATCGGCATTCTTAATGGCATCAACCGGATTTTTATAAAACGTCTTAAACCAACGCAATGCACGATTGTAGAGCGTGTCTTTGGTCATACCAGGCTCATCTACCACATCGGTATACGTAATTAAGTTGGTAGCTTCGTCAACAGGCATGCGTGGACTAGCGGGTGCCTGCGCCAAAAGAACGGCAGAACTTGCTATGCTAAGCAATGCAGAAAGAATTATGGATCTTTTCATGATTTGAATTTTCTAGAACAAAAATACATTCATCCACAATTCACGTTTTGAATTGCCGCACAAGTTTTTTCCGAGTTTTTAACAGCAACAAGGTGCTTTTTTTACTAGTGTACGACGAATCGCGCGTAAATGAAATCACAACGTTAAAATACTTACATAGGTATCCTACCCACTAAGAAAATAGTTTACCCTATTTATGGCAATTATCGAAAGATACTGAGCAACCTTAGGCCTATTTCTTACCTGTGTAACTCCAACCTGTGATGTGCTCTAATCAAAAGTAACACCTGTTTCATCTTTGCAGTATACCCGTTCGGTTAACACTTCAAAAAAACTGGTTATGAAAACAATGTACGCTTCAGTTTTATTCTTAGCACTCGGTATGAGCGGTATTGCACAAAACGATAATGCACGAATTGCGGCACTTATCGAAAGTTCGAATGTAGAGAATAACGCCGGCATTTTTATTACTATGGAGTCGGTTCGACACGGCCACATTGCCGGATTAACAGGAGTTGAGGTCAAGGTTGAGCAGCCAATTTGTGCCGACCAAACGGGCTCGCTTTTGATGAAAAACCCAAAAAATGAGGCCTGGTCGTATAAGGTCATCGATCGCAGAGGTCCTTTGGTAACCCAGGGCGATAATTTAGGAAATCGCCACATCGGCAATTTAAAAGCTGGCGATTACCTGATACAGTTTACGCATGCCAACGGTACTTCTGTTATTGATCAATTTCAGGTGAAGCAAGGAAAAGGCTTCGATGTTGACATGTTGAGCGCCGAAATATTAGAAACTACTCCCGGACAGGCAGTAAGCTTTAAAATTAATGCTCCGGGTGCGAAAGAAATTAATTGGGATTTTGGCGATGGATTATATGCATCAGGTTCTGGCGATGCTGCACATAGTTTTTTGTATCCGGGTATTTACTCGGTATTGATGACCGCCAGTAATTTTGATTGCAAAATAGAAAAAACATTCACGGTAACCGTAAGCCCTGCTGCCGGATTAGCCGAAACAAAAGACTGAGTTTCAATTTGGTTGTTGAAATGATTAAAGCTGCCCCAAAAAGGCAGCTTTATTTTTTTTATTGTGTTTTAGAACGCCATGATATGGGTGCAATACTCATTTTTAATTATTTAAAAATCCATCATAAACCCCAATATAGCTTTTGAAATAAGGGTTGAACCACACAAGCAAAAATGGCATCATTAGGATAAACGTTTTAATCGTTTATAAACGTTTTTATACGACTAATTCTTATCAGAAGAGCGAGCTTCGCGCCGGGAAGGGGGGGATAGGATTCCTACAAAATCAAGGCGATAAAGTCAAGAATTACTTATCAAAAAGAATGTTCACATCCATGCAAAATGATGAACTGATTTAAATCTTCAAAAAATCTATTTTTTAATAAAACGTTTTAAACGTTTATAAGCGATTATTAACGGCTGTTCACTTTTAAGGCAGTAGCTTCGCGCCGGGAAGGGGGGGATAGGATTCCTACAAAATCAAGCAATCAACGTCAAGGTAAACATACCAACACAAATGTTTATAGTGCATTTCGAACAATCTATCCGAATGCAGTTAAGGAATAGACTTAAGCGGGCTGCCCTCTGCCACTAAATTATAACGGTTTGCGACTTTGCACTGCGCGGGTTTCAGGGCTCGATTGTATCAGACGAAACTCAAATCGCCAAGCAACCGGATGCCTTTTAGAGCCACAAGCAGCCGCGTTGCACAAAACCGCTTCTATAGGGCGTTTTTATTTGGGTCCAACGATCTATATGTTTGCGCTGTTGTCAGCTCCTGCCTGATCTACGTGCGATTTTGCCTTTTGTGTTCCGGTTAAAATTTGACGAATGACCTTGTTTATTTTTTTTTGAGCCGGATGTTTTTAGAACCTCGGGTTTACCTTTTTTAGCGGGCTGTTTGGGCTTTCTTTTTTTTTCATCTACACCGGATGAGTCTTCCAGCAAGCTATAAATGACCTTTATTTCCCTTTCGGTTAAATCTCTCCAATCTCCAACCGGCAAACCTTTCAAATCAATATTCATAATGCGAACCCGTTCCAGTTTAATTACATCATATCCGTAATGTTCACACATCCTGCGAATCTGCCGGTTTAGCCCTTGTATCAAAATAATCCTAAAAGTATTAACTCCTTCCTGCACAATCTTACACTTTTTGGTAGTTATACCAAGCATGGGAACGCCATTTGCCATGCCCTTGATCACACTTTGGGTTAAAGGCTTGTTCACCGTTACAACATATTCCTTTTGGTGATTATTTCCTGCCCGCAAAATCTTGTTCACCATATCGCCATTGTTGGTCAACAATATGAGTCCCTGCGATTCTTTATCCAAACGACCAATAGGAAAAATCCGTTTGCTGTGGTTTACATATTGAACAATGTTATTGCTCACGTTTTCTTCGGTTGTTGATGTTATACCAACAGGTTTATTCAATGCAATAAAAATAATATCCTCGCCTTGCAATGGTTCCAGTTTGTTTCCATTCACACGAACACTGTCACCCACTTTCACCTGATCGCCTATATTGGCTTTGCGTTCGTTTATGAATACAACGCCTCTTTCAATAAAACGGTCGGCTTCGCGCCTGGAACAAAGACCGCTTTCGCTAATAAATTTATTGATGCGTATGGGATTTTGCTGCATGTAGCTATGGTTATTTTTTATAATGTCAT
>JBILCR010000265.1:0-3776 GCA_044353055.1 Flavobacteriales bacterium | reverse complement strand
TCTTTCCATTGGAGAACTAACGAATACAGAAGAAAAAGCTTGCCAAATGGAAGATTCTATTCGATCTAATTTTGAAGGGCTTCGTCCATTGAAAAAAGCGCTTAGAGTGGTTTACCTCATCTGGCGAAAACCTTATATGACGGCAAACAGCAAGACGTTTATTCACGATATGCTCGTGCATATGGGACTTACCAATCTTTTTGCCGATGCAGCCGAACGTTATCCCGAAATATCGGAAGCAGAATTGGCCGCATTAAATCCTGATGTGGTGCTATTGTCATCAGAGCCGTTTCCTTTCGGCAACAAACACATCAGGGAGCTATCACAAATTCTTCCACAAAGTCGTATCGAATTAGTAGATGGCGAGTTGTTTTCATGGTACGGCTCACGGCTTTTGTACAGTCCGGACTATTTTAAGAAATTGGCCGAACGTTTGTCGAACGTACCACAGAGTGATGCGCCCCGTATTTAGAGTCTACATTTTCCTGCTTTTGTTTTTTTGCCTCATACAAAAAGGCAACACGCAAAGCGTAGGCGTAGTTTTGAGTGGTGGAGGTGCAAGCGGAATAGCGCATGTGGGGGTATTAAAGGCCCTTGAAGAAGCACGCATTCCTATCAACTTTATAGCAGGCACTTCTATGGGAGCACTGGTAGGCGGATTGTATGCTATGGGATATTCGCCCGATGAAATCGAAGAAATCATGCTGTCGCGCGAGTTCTTAAACTGGGTAAACGGTAGTGTCGAAGATTCGTACCATTTCTATTACAGGCAGCAAGATGCCAACGCATCGTGGTTTAATGTGAAGCTTAAACTCGATTCATCGCTGCGGGCTAGTTTGCCAACCAATCTCATCTCGCCCCTTGCAATGGATTATGCCTTTATGGAAAAAACCGCGGCCATCAGCGCGCGTGCAGGGTATAACTTCGATTCGCTGTTCGTGCCATTTCGCACCATCGCTGCCGACATTCATAACAAGGCCGAAATAGTACTCCGTTCGGGCGATTTAGGAGAGGCTCTAAGGGCTTCGTCGACCTATCCATTCTTTTTCAAACCCATTACTATTGAGGGGAGACTACTTTTTGATGGAGGTTTGTACAATAACTTTCCGGCAGATGTGCTGTACCGCGAATTTTTGCCCGATGTAATCATAGGCAGTACGGTAGCCACCGAAATGAAACCGCCCGATGAGGACGATATCTTTGGACAGATTAAAAACATGTTGATGGAACGCACCAGCTACAACCGCGTGTGCGAGGTCGAAAACATGATTATCATCAAGCCTGAAATTCCACGCTTCACTATACTTGATTTCTCAGATTCGCCTGAGATGATTGCCGCAGGGTACACTTCTACAATGGCACAAATGAATGCCATTAATACCATGATTGTTCGAAGAGTCGATTCCCTAGAATTAATAAGAAAACGAGATCAATTTAAAATCACTGTTCCCCCGCTCATCTTTGACCAAATAAGTGTCGAAGGCCTTTCGAAAAGCCAAACGGGCTATGTGCGTAGTGTTTTAGGCGAACGAAAATTGCCCTTAACAAACGATGAAATTAAACCCCATTACTTTAGGTTAGCAACAGACAATAAACTCCGGAAAATCTTTCCGCTCGCCCAAAAAAATTCCAACAACAGCTATTTTACCCTACGACTAAAGGCTAAGCCCAACCGCGACTGGCTAGCACAATTTGGAGGTTTATTTTCATCTCGCCCTATAAATACCGGTTTTGTTGCGCTGCACTACAACACATTTAGTCGATTTGGAATAAACCTGGACGGCAATGCCTACTTCGGAAAATTTTACAGCTCTACTCAAGGTAAGATGCAGGTTGATTTTCCGCTGCGTTTCCCTTTTATCGTGGAAGGAGATTTTACGTTGAACTCTTTCAATTATTTCAACAGTGCAAGTACATTTTTTGAAGACATCAAACCGTCTTACATTATTCAATATGAACGCTTTGGAAACGTGAGTGTTTCCTTGCCCACGGCAAACCACGCGCGTCTAAAATTTGGCGGCACAGCCACACGCATGTACAACGATTACTACCAAACCGATAAATTCACTAAAGCCGATACCGCCGACCGAACCGAATTCAACCACGGAAGTGCATGGCTCGAGTGGGAGCGAAACACGCTAAATCGAAAATTTTATGCATCCGGTGGATCCCTGCTCAAATTCAGCATACGTTACATCGGCGGACAAGAGGCAAACACACCGGGTTCGACATCGCTCGAAAAAGGGCTTTTTCTGCAAAGTCATGCGTTTTTCAGAGCGCGTTTTACATACGAATCGTATTACAACAAGCGCGGCGTTTTCAGGCCCGGCGTTTTCGGACAAATTCAGGTTTCCAATCAACCTTTTTTTAATAACTACACGGCCAGTATTTTAGCGGCTTCTGCATTTAGTCCAATTCCTGAAAGCCAAACGCGGTTTCTGCCTCAATTCAGAGCATTTAATTATGCGGCAGGGGGAATGCGTTCGCTTATTTCTTTGCGCGACAGGCTTGAATTGCGATTAGAGGCTTATGTTTTTCAACCTTATCAGGAAATATTAAATTCAAACAATGCTGCCGAGTTGGGCAATCCTTTTTCAAAACGTTATTTCTTGGCATCTGCTGCACTGGTGTTGCATACGCCAATTGCTCCATTGGCATTGAGTTTTAACTACCTCGACCAACAGGAAAATCCCTACACGTTGCTGTTTACTGCCGGCTTTCTGTTGTATAATAAACGCGCCATGGATTAATAGGGCCCAAGCCCGCCTGTGTGAATATACAAGATCGGCTCTCGTGAGGTTATCGTCCCGTTCTGAAAAAGTCGGACCAAGCCGAGTAGCGCTTTTGAGCCGTAAACGGTATCGAGCATTATTGAAGTATGCCGGTAAAAATCGTCTCTGAATTTAGCGGCCTCGGGAGGTTCTTTTCCAAAGCGACCAAGATTCAACGTGTCGATGATGTTTAAGTTTGGTAATTGCTGCTGTTGAATTCCGGAGCACATTTGGAGCTCACTCCATAATACGCCCGCCTCTTTGAAGGAATGCAGGCATATGATTTGAATGGCCGTATTTTTTAGTTTATGGGCAATTCCTGCGGCTGTTGTGCCGGTGCCCCCGGGAAGTGCAATAAAGGCATACGGCTCTGTGTCGTGCACCATGGCTGATGCGCCTAGAATTCCCTGAAGCCCCTTTCCTCCTTCGGGCACAAGACAACTCGCGCCAAATTTCCGCGCCATCTCAAGGCAATAGGCAGAATCGTTTCGCCGCCCGTATTCACTGCGTGAAATAAAATGCAGCTTCATGCCATTCTGCAGCATAGCTCTCAACCAAGCATTATCCAATCCTTTTTCCTCGCCTCTTACAATTCCTACTGACTTAAGCTGCTTTTGCTTTGCCGCTGCAGATAGTGCAAGAAGATGATTGGAATACGCACCTCCCCAAGACAAAACGGTTTCTCCTTCGTTACAAGATTCAAGATACGGCCATAATTTAAACGCTTTGTTTCCGCTAATTTCGGGAACAGAGGCATCATACATTCTTACAAAAAAAGACGTATACGGTAAATCCCAAGGGCTTAGATTCACCCGAACATCACGAAATGATGGCAGTTCCACGGCTCAAAATTAAGCAATTCGTTTATTGCGCTCTTTTTCCGATTTTTGCACTTCATATGAGCGAACGGGAGGGCTTTTCAAAACTATCAAAACTGGATCCTGACGAATATTATTTCAGCGAGGAGGGTTATGTTGTTTTTACCGCCAAATATCTGCTTCGCCG
>JBILCR010000264.1:0-3779 GCA_044353055.1 Flavobacteriales bacterium | reverse complement strand
CCTTTATAATTCACAAATCATTGCGCCCAATTTAATACAAACTCCCGTTGCTCATGGGTTTCCGGAGAGTCGCGTTCGTTGATCGAAGTAGTGCGTTTCAAATAATGAATCAGTTCAAATACATTTTGATTGCTGGCATAGCCAAATTGTTTTAAATAGCAGCCAAGAACAGTTCCAGTTCGTCCAACACCGCCCCAGCAATGGAAATACACGGTTTTATCGGCCTTCAAATTCGCATCAATAAGCTGGAGTATTTGACGCATTGTTTCTACGGTAGGAACCGATAAATCGACGATGGGCATCCGATACATGGTAACATTAAAATGATTCAGGTAATCGGAATAATCAAAAAATGAAATTCCTTGGGCGTTCATTTCATCGGCCTCCATGAGGTTAATTACTACATCAACACCAATAGCCACAAGAGCATCTAGTTTAGCATAGGTTTGCTCCGGCGTCAAATGCGTTGGCACCTCGCCGGCCAGCAATTTATTTGGGAGAACCCAGTAAGAGCGTTCAAAAGGTATGTAATGCATAGAGAATTGTGTTTGTGAATTAATTTCGATTGAATTAAGGTTAAATGAAATTGTGCATTGCTAGTAAGAGCGAGACTAAATTCTATGCAGCTTTAAGAATTGGCGATTGCCTAATTGATGCATATTCGTTTGGGATGAACTTAATGCTTGTTTGTTGACCTTCATACCGGAACAATCTTAAAGCATCCGAAGGAATATTGGATCGTGTGCAAATGTAATGGCGTTTCGATTCAAGCTGATAAGCCGATAAATCCTTAGCCAGCGAAGGGTCGATGCGCCATTCAGCATCAAATGTATGCGTGTCGATGCGCCAAAAGTCATAGAGCGCATAAAATTCTGCAAGGGATAAATTCCAGTGGTCGTAATGATCTATGGGGAGGGGCCAAAACAACATCATGGATTCTTCTGCAGGAATAATATTATTCGCAAATACAGCATAATTATGATGCCCTTTAAGGATGCCATTGCGTTTTATCGACCCGCGATTTTCGGGTATTGTTACATGCCAAACAAAACGAGCGGGCTTAATAACCCAAGAATTTTCAAATGCGTGATTAAAATCGTCGTAACGAGATTGTTGAAAATCATCGATGGGAAGTGCGTAGTTTTTCATAATGAATGGTTTAGTTGAAGATTAATAAATAAGATTTTCGACAGGCGTATAAACTGGAATATCACAGTTTAACGCTGATTGTCTGTATGTCAAGGAACACCATTTCAATGCGCACCTTAGGGTGATAGCACCCATGTGATGCGAAGCATCAATTGATTTAACTAGCTAATAATATGGGAGACGAGTTTTTGAAATATATAACAGAAAATTCTAAAATACTAATTTTTGATTTTTGAAATAATTTATCGGGCTAGTTCTGATAGTGTAATCTCCCACAAAATCGGCCATTTGAAATTAGAATGCTCCAAGCCGCGAAGCACGGATTCTGACATTTCAAAAAAGAACACCGATGCAACCCAGCATATAATGGGTTAATGCGCGTTAATATCCGTAAACGTAGGTTAATACGCATTTATACGCGTTTACGCGCGTTTACGCGCATTTTTATAACAATTATACTGCGAATTAATCCAGGACAAACTCCATGTTATCAAATTATTAGTCCATATAGGTGCCGCATGCCATTCTGCCGGCATCTACAATTTCATTAACCTTATGAATTAGTCAAAAACATTTATATCAAACCCTAACAAACAATAAAAATCAGATTTTCATGGTTGTATCATACCAAAAAATACTTTGGTTAAATTATCGCCTATCTAAATAGAAAACTTATTCCGCGCCACCTTAAAATGCTGCTCAAGTAAATCGATTTCGTTCTTCTGGGTGTCGTGTCGTAAATAGGACACTTCCTGAGAGCATATTCGGTGTTTGCTGTCCTTACGACTATGAATAGGCATTGTTTTAACGTAAAAATTGTTGTGGTTTTCTATGAATGAAAACTTAACGGTATCGGCTAGGCTCAGATTGAGTTTTTCGCGGAGTAAATAATGTTCGCCCGAAATTTGCCAGCTTGGAGCATATTTCTTTGATGCTTTTCTCAATTCGTAGTCTGTATGTATGCGTTTGCGCTCCGACACTAAATTTAAGGCCTCGAGCTGCAAATCCTGATCAGAAAATATGCGCTGTTCGGTTAAATCGGCGCATTCGATAAGGCTTTTAAATGCACTTTTTACTTCTTCGCGGCTTAGTGGATTGTCGCCAGCATGGTGCATAAACAGAGGAAGGTCGGTAGTAACGTAAATTCCCCAAAGTGAACCACCGGTTTGCGAAATATCAAGACACAATTTAATGCCGTGGCTGTAGCTTGCTTGTATCGATGCATCGGTGTAAAACTTTTCTCTAAAATAGCGTAGGC
This sequence comes from Flavobacteriales bacterium, assembly GCA_044353055.1. Classification (GTDB taxonomy): domain Bacteria; phylum Bacteroidota; class Bacteroidia; order M30B66; family M30B66; genus CAMCXT01. The sequence continues at coordinate 1,372 of JBILCR010000264.1, read as the reverse complement.
TGGCAAGCGAAGCCATTGGAGTTTTCATGCGCAGGCAATACACGGCCTCACCCAAAAAGCCGGTACCAATAGCGTCGAATTGAGCCTCAATAACTACCGGCTGCTTTCTGCCCGATGCCAGCGTGGGATCCACAATGATTTTAAAATGTTCATCCTGCTGAATTAAATGGCATTCTGGCGCATACTCAGTGAGTTCATTAATTGCATTAATTATCGAATGAAATATAAATGCTGAATCGATGGTTTTCGGGGTAAAATCAATTGATTTAATGGAATCAAAATCTGTTTTCTCAGCCGGATACGGATCACTTATATCGAGAGATGTGGGTTCGGTTCTTAAAAATTCGCGCCAGTTGTCGTGCTCGTTGTCCTCGAGCGATATATTAATCTCTTCCTTAAACGATTTGCCTAGGTCAATAAGCGATTCTTCGCGGTACTTTTTCTTTACAAATTTCGCAAGATGCTCTTCATCCACCGTGTTTTTTAAATATGGGTAATAAATAGGTAATTCTGCTTTTTCTTGCTGGTTAATATCGCGTTCAATTTTACCAAACATGCGGTCAATTCTTCCTATGCGCTGCTCATTATCGCCTGGTGTCCAGGCCATACCGTAGTGATAAATTGTTTTACAGAAATACTGCAGATTAACCCCTTCCTGCAAAATAGATGTGGCCACCAAAATATCCGGAAAAAATGGTGTGTTAAACGAATTTAATACGCCCTTACTGGAGTTGTCGGCATTGTATGGATAGATAGGCTGGGAATTGTTAAAGCTATCCCATGAATATTCTACTAAATCTTTGTAATTATTAATGCCAAATACTTTGGAATAAATGGTTTTAAAATGGAGAATAGAGTCCTGAATTTGTTTGTAAAGCCGCGTGGTTGGCAAGATTAATTTTACCTGATCCACAAATTTGGTGTAATGTTCAATTTGACTTTCCTCTTCTGCATGTAAGGATCTAAATGCTCTATACATCCAAATTATTGCTTCAGATGCCAGCAGCGTTCCCTTTTCTAGAAATATAGAAAGAGCTTCTCGCTCGTAATAATTAAGTTGCAAATAGGCCTCTTTGAGCCGCTCGCGCTCTGATACAGCAATTGCCTCATCGTTTAGATAAATTGCCCAGAAAACGGTGAAGAGCGTTTCTATTTTTTGAGGTCTTTTTTCTCCATTTCCTGTGGGCTGCTTCGGCATTAATATGCTTTGCAGATCTTTTGATAAAATAGCGTCTGATATCGAAGCCGTTCTGTGTTTAAAGGCCGATGTAAAGTAGTTCTCGAGCTGTTTCTGACCTACGGTAAAGCGATACGAAATTAAATTGCTGTAAGCCTTTGTAAAATAATCTGCTCCCGGACTAAAAAACATCCC
>JBILCR010000427.1:0-3780 GCA_044353055.1 Flavobacteriales bacterium | reverse complement strand
GGTTACCGTTCCCAAACCGTTGGGCGTAAATTCATCGCCAGATAAATTTGGCGAGCCACTCCATACACCTGTGCCGCCTGCTGTCGGGCTGTAACCTCCCAATGGATATACTATGGGCTGATTACACAAGGTTGAATCCGGACCGGCTTCTACAAACGGTAAGGGATTAATAGTAATTGTGGAGCTAAGCGAACCTACACAACCCACGCTATCAGTTATGGTTATATTCAAAACATCGTTTTGAGCGGTACCGCTATTATTTAAGGCAGTATATACTGTACTTGCAGTATTGATTGCACTCAAAGCGGGATTCGGGGCCCACTGATAGGTAAAGGGCGCGGTGCCCGAGCCGTTTGCTAAAGTAACCGTTAAATTAGTATCGAGACCTGTGCAAATGCTAACATCAGGCAATATAAGTTGAGGAACGGTTCCTATATAAATTTGTAATTCGTCGCCCGCAGCACAGGTGGCTCCAAACTCAAAAGAGTAACTTAGCGTATTAATACCCGGCGCTGCTAATGCTGGGTTGAATCGATAAACTCCCCCCTGAAATACTACCCCATTTCCCGTCCATGCTGCAGTGTAAACTGCAGGTGTGTCAACAGGCAATGGCATAGGCAAATCAAAAATTGCATGTGTCTCACAAAAAGCCAGCGGAGGACCAGCTTCAACTGAAATGGGCGAAGTAACATCAACGATTAATGTATCGCTGTTGGTACACCCATTCATGTCGGTAAACGAATAACTAAGTGTGTCGAAACCTATTCCTCCTGTTTGGAAACTAAGTCCGGTTAATGTTCCAACATTACCTGGGAAATTTAACCATGCTCCACCAATTGGAGGAATAAATCCCGAAAGTAGATATGGATCATTTGGAGCAAAACAAATAGTCGAATCGGGGCCAGCCGAAACAAGCGGTAGGGGATGTACAGTAATAGTAACTGAATTCGACGCGATACAATTATTTGAATCTGTGACGGTTAGTGTATAAACATACTGTGCATTGCTGGGAGGGGGTTGAAATAGAGAAACTACGGCGCTCGACTGATTTACCGGTCCAATAATTCCAGTTGCAGGAGACCATAAATAGGAATAAGGCGTTGTTCCTGCACTGACTGTAGGAGCTAACGTTACAGAATCAAAACTACATACGCTAGCGGTGAGTGTACCTACGATAGGCACTTCAAAAACGGTAACATCGAGCTCATCCGTTGTTTCACAAGTGGTTCCATCGTTAATGGTATACACAAGCGTATAGGCTCCGGGAGCTACACTTGAAGGGTCAAAAACTCCGGCTATATTAATGCCGCTGCCGCTCCAAGTACCGCCCGGCAATGTAACAGGCTGAAGCTGCACCGTTGCTGCGTTATTACAAATGCCCAAATCAATGCCTGCATCTGGAAATTGCGGATCATTTATAGTTAATGTAACACCATCACTATTTATACATCCATTGGTATCGGTAAACGTGTAGGTTAATTGAACTGTTCCTGTTCCATTGGGACTGAATTCGGAGCCCGACACATTGGGCGATCCCGACCAAACGCCTGTTCCTGTTGGGCCGCTAAGCGGACTAAACCCTTGTAACGGATAGGGTATGGGTTGATTACACAGTATTGAATCGGGACCCGCAATGACAACGGGCAATGGATTTACGGTGAGATTTTGTTGCGCCACAACCACGCAATTATTATTATCTGTAACCGACAAACTATACGTGTAAACCGTATCATTTGGTGCCGGTTGAATATGCGAAACACTTATACTGCTTTGGTTTAAACTACCTAAAACCCCAGCCGACGGACTCCATTGGTAGGAATAGGGCTGAGTTCCACCAATAATATCAGGTTCCAATACAATTGTTAATCCACTACACACAGTATCTGATAGCGATTCGATTTGGGGAATAGGAAATACCGTTACTTCTAATGCATCTGTAGTTTCGCAGGTGGTGCCGTCGTTAATAGTATAAACGAGGGTGTATGTGCCGGGCGCAACACTTGACGGATTAAAGAGCCCTGAAGCATTTACCCCGCTTCCACTCCAGGTACCCCCGGGAATTGAAATCGGTTGCAATTGCACCGCAGCAGCATTATTACAAATACCAAAATCGACTCCTGCATCAGGAAAAATCGGAGGAATAACAGTAATATCGACCTGATCGCTTGCACTGCACGTATTATTGTCGGTAAAGGTGTAAGTTAAAGTAAAGGAGCCAATACCATTTGGGGTGAAATTAGAACCTGATAAAGCCGCCGAGCCCGACCAAACCCCTGTACCTCCTGCACCTGTTAATGGGCTAAAACCTTGCAAAGGATAAGCTATGGGCTGGTTGCACAATACCGTATCGGGCCCTGCATTCACTATCGGCAGTGTATCAATATTAAGCGTTGTGACATCGAAAACGGTACAATTGTTCTGATCGCTTACCGTTAGAGTATAAACTTGAACCGCAGGATCGCTTCCTATGGTAGTATCTATTTGGATGCTATTTGTTCCCTGACCAGAAATAATTCCGTTTGTCGGTGTCCATGTGTATGATAATGCCCCTGTTCCACCATTCGCGGTGGCTGTTATACTTACTGTTTGATTGGAACAAACGCTCGTTGGAAGTCCGGCATCAACCACAGGTAAAGGGAATACAGTGTAGGCCACTCCGTCAGTGGTTTCGCAGGTGGTACCCTGATTTATGGTATATGTTAAATTGTGTGTACCAACTCCGGCAAGCAATGGATTAAAAATACCGGCGTTTACACCGGGTCCGGTCCAAACACCTCCGGGATTGGTAGCCGGCGTAAGTATAAGGCTTGGAGCATTCAAACAAAAGCTCAGTGGTAAACCAGCATCGGGAACCACTGGAACAATTAAGTCAATGAGCGTACTATCTTCATTGATACAGCCATTCGCATCATTGTACGTATAATAAACCCATTGCGAACCTGATACAGGAGGGGGAGTAAACAAGCCCGAACTGGTGATATTACTTCCAGACCACAGTCCAGAGCCGCCCGTAGCTACAACCTGCACATTCATTTGAAAGGGAATAGGTTGCGTGCAGAGGCTGGACGTTAAATCCTCCACATCAACAAGCGGCAATGGGTGCACTGTTAATTGAACTGCATTGCCTGCCACACAATTGTTAACATCTGTTACGGTGAAAGTATAGTTATATAAAGCATCGTTCGGGGCCGTCTGACTATGAATAAAGGTGGCCGAGGGCTGGTTTGAAGGCCCCTGCAAGCCCGTATTGGGCGACCATACATACGATAATGGTGCGGTGCCACCCGAAACATTGGGCGTTAACGTTACAGGAACCCCACTGCATACCTCATCTGATAAGGGACTAACCGTAGCCACCGGGAACACCGTAGCGAGCAGCGAATCGGTAAATTCGCAATTGGTATTCGCATTAATGGTATAAAAAAGCCAGTACGCACCAGGGGCAACGGAAGCGGGATTAAACTGGAATGTATTTCCATTTAATACAACCCCACTGCCCGACCAAACACCTCCCGTTGGAGTGCCTGTTGAAAGTGTAAGCACCGGAGCATTATTGCATACGCTAAAGTCAGGACCTGCAACAGCAGGATCAACGGTAAGAATCTGAACCGGCATATTATCTGAATTCACGCATCCGTTGGGGTCGGTGAAGGTGTAGGTTAAATTATCGTTGCCTGGATTGGTAGGTGGGGTATAAAAATAGATGCCTCCCACTTGAGAAAGAGTACCACTTGCCGGCGTGGGATCAGTCCAAACCCCTCCTGGCGGCGTACCTTGATT
>JBILCR010000263.1:0-3807 GCA_044353055.1 Flavobacteriales bacterium | reverse complement strand
AGCAGTCCTAAGAAAATAGTTGTCAGCACCGCACTTCCCCATGGCCTTCCAATACGAGGCCTTTAGAGCTTCATTATTCTCAAATTCATGTAAGGTTAATAGTTTGTTTGCTGCATTAACAGAAGCGGTTTGCCCTAAGGCAAAAAGCAGCGACGACATTACTTCAACGGAAGGTTCGTTGCGCAGAACACTGAATAAACCATCTACACAAGCCGAATCGCAAAACGATCCAAATGAAATGGCCGCCTGAAGTCTTATGGGTTCCGACTCGTGCTTTAAATATTGAAACATCAAGGCGGTATCGCGCCTATCGGCTGCATCAAGCACCTCGATAAATTGGTTATTGCTGAATTTATTTGGCGAAAAACATGAAAAAAGCAGGCATAAAACACCAACACTCAGGAGTTGAAAACTAATACGCTTAACCATTTCTTTACATTTATCTTATTGATCATGAATATTTTACACAAAATCGCAGCGACTTACTAAAGCACATCAAATATTGAGATAACAACCGACAAACAAAATACTCATATTCAATTTATTAAAGCATAACATAGGTATCTCACCTTTGTAATGCTAAAATAAAAAACATGCAAAGTGTTCGTCCTGTTAATTTGGTCATTTTATCCGATGTGCATCTAGGAACCTATGGGTGCCATGCTCAGGAACTGGCGCACTATCTGCGCAGTATTAAACCCGATACGCTGGTTTTGAACGGCGATATTATTGACGGCTGGCAGTTTAATAAACGATACTGGCCGGCAGCACATAACCAAGTAATTCTGGAAATTATGCGGTTGCTTACCGAAGGTACACGGGTGTACTACATTACCGGAAATCACGACGAAATGTTACGACGCTTTAGCGATACTCGACTCGCTAATTTTACCTTAACCGATAAGCTTATTCTTGAACTGGACGGTAAAAAAGCGTGGATTTTTCATGGCGATGTATTTGACCTATCGGTAAACACATCAAAATATCTGGCAAAAATTGCAGGAAAGAGTTATGATTACCTTATTTTATTAAATCGCTTGATTAATTGGTGCCTCAATCGCTTAGGACGCGAAAAAGTATCGATTTCTAAAAAAATAAAAGCAGGGGTAAAACAGGCGGTAAAATACATTGCCGACTTTGAGCAAATAGCTGCTAATCACGCTGTGGAACAAGGATACAACTATGTTATTTGCGGTCATATACATCAGCCGGCAAATCGAAAAATTGAAACCGAAAAGGGTAGCGTTTGGTATTTAAATAGCGGCGACTGGGTTGAGAATTTAACTGCGCTCGAATACAACAACGGTGAATGGGAAATAATGCATTATTCCGAAAACTTAGGAAAACAAAAAAATATAATTCCCCTTGCTGCTCGTATCGTGCCGCAAACAATGATTCAGCCCAAAGAAACCTTTGCCATACTTAATACCCTTTACGCCAAGGGATTTACCGCATGAAAATACTGTATGCCGTTCAGGCAACGGGAAATGGGCACATAAGCAGGGCCTGCGAAATACTTCCCGTACTAAAAAACAGGGCGCAGGTAGATGTATTACTAAGTGGCAATAATTCGAGTCTCGAGCCCGGTTTTGAAGTAAATTATCGCAGTAAGGGTTGCAGCTTGTATTACAAAACGGGAGGAATCGACTATCTAAAAATGGCCCTTGAAAATGGACCCTTACGTATAGTGAGAGAGATCGTTGAACTGCCTGTGACTCATTATGATTTGGTTTTATCTGATTTTGAACCCATTTCGGCCTGGGCATGCAAATTAAAAAATGTGCCCTGCATTTCAGTTTCGCATCAGGCCTCATTTAAAAGCCCTTATGTGCCGATGCCCAAAAAATCGGTACTCTTCGATTCAATAATCCACCATTACGCACCTGCATCACACCATATTGGCTTTCATTTTAAAGCTTACGACACGTTCATTACTACACCAGTAATCAGGCAAATAATCAGGCAAATTGAACCATGTAATTTGGGGCATTATACGGTGTATCTGCCTTCGGCAAACAAAATGCAACTTCTTGAATTATTAACTCCATTAAAGAGTGCCCAGTGGCACGTATTTTTACCGGGACAAAAGCAACACGAACGAGTTAAAAACATTGAATTTTTTCCCGTATCGGAAACAGATTTTATTGAGAGCTTAAGATGCTGTTCGGGAATTATATGTGGTGCAGGCTTTGAGTTGCCAGCTGAAGCGCTATACTTAGGAAAAAAATTATGGGTTATACCCATAAAAGGACAATTCGAGCAACTATGTAACGCTTATGCCCTAGAACAAATGGGTGTTAAAACAAGCCACAGTATAAGCGAAATTAATGCCGATACCTTTATTAATTGGCAGCATGAATATAAGCGCATTCACATACCGTTTGAAGATAGTACCGAAAATATTTTTGATAAGGCACTGAATACTTTCGAACGTTCGGGTAATTTTAATTTACAGTTTGTGTAACTGCCGTTCGGCAAAGTATCGGGCAAAATAAGTAATAATAATATCGGCTCCGGCGCGCTTAATCGAAGTAAGCACTTCGTCAACGGCACGCTTTTCGTCAATCCAGCCCTGAGCAGCAGCAGCTTTTATCATAGCATACTCTCCGCTTACATGGTACGCTGCGATGGGCAATTTCGAGTGCTGCCTTAACTGCGCAATAATGTCCAGATAGGCGAGTGCTGGTTTAACCATTAAAAAATCTGCACCTTCTGCTTCGTCGAGTTCGGCTTCCAATAAAGCCTCACGACTGTTAGCGGGATGCATTTGATAACTGAGTTTATCGCCAAATTTAGGAGCCGATTCAAGTGCATCACGAAACGGCCCATAAAAACATGATGCATATTTTGCCGTGTAACTCATAATAGAAACACTCGAAAAATTATTTGCATCCAAGGCCCTGCGAAGGTGCCCTATCCTTCCGTCCATCATATCACTCGGACCAATAACATCGGCGCCGGCATGTGCCTGAGCTAAAGCCATTTTATCAAGAATTGCCAAGGTTTCGTCGTTTAAAATCTGGCCATTCTCATATAGACCGTCGTGGCCATCTGAGCTGTAAGGATCCATCGCCACATCGGTAATTAGCGTACACTCAGGAAATTGCTTTTTGATTTCAGCAATAGCCTTCAGGTAAAAGCAATCCGGACGATAACTATAGCTTGCAAAACGATCTTTTAAGTGTTCTTCAACTGCGGGGAATAAAATAAATGTCGTAAGACCCAATGGCATGCACTGCCCAATATAATCCAATGCTATATCCAAGGAAAACCTGTGTACCCCAGGCATAGAAGCAATTTCATGCTTTTGTAGGGTTCCATCGACCAAAAAAATAGGTTGTACCAATTGTTCGACGCGTACACTGTTTTCTTTAACCAAAGCCCTAATTGATTCGGATTTACGATTTCTTCGTGGGCGCTTAATATTGAATTCCATGAAACAAAATTAGGGAAAGCGCTGTACATAAAGCCGAATTGCGAAGAAAATCAATAGCAATTAATTGTACCTTTTACCGATTACGTATTTTTATTTATACATTTACATGCACAATTTAAACATGTCAGGATCACGTTTAAACCCATTTAGGGCTCCATTAGTAATAGCAATACTCGCCATAGGGCTATTAATCTCCTGCGAAAAAAAGCCGGGCTGCACAGATTCAAGAGCTGAAAACTACGATCCCGATGCGCGAAAAGATGACGAGTCGTGCATTATGCCTCGTGAAAAATTCTTGGGTAGTTATGTGGCTACATCGGTATGTTCATCGACTCCCACCTTGCAATACGAATCAGAGGTAAAAGCGTCCA
>JBILCR010000262.1:0-3810 GCA_044353055.1 Flavobacteriales bacterium | reverse complement strand
AAGGACGGAGCCCCTTATTTTTATTGGACCGATGGCAGCTTACGCTCTTTGCCCGAAAGTTCTGCAAACATCGAATCGGCGCAAATTTTGGATCGCGATTACCGTTACGAAACGCAGATTTTGTCTAAAAAAAACACGTTGTATTTTCCTGTTTCGCTTGGCTTTGCGTTTCATGTAAATCAAAATGTAAGTTGTCATGCTGCCTTTTCGACATGGTTTCTTCAATCCGATTATGTGGATAATTCAACCCAAAATACGGGTTGGGATTATTTACCCTCCGTTTCGTTCGGCATGAGCTATCGATTTAAAAGTATTTCGAAAAAGCAGGTGAAATTTGCAGTAGATCCATTTGTCGATGTCGATTTTCAGGCATTGTGGAATACCGACGAAGATGGCGATGGCGTTTTGGATGTTATGGATCAATGTTATGGAACACCAGCGGGCGTGGTGGTAGATTCACGGGGTTGTGCACCCGATTCAGATGCCGATGGCGTTGCCGATTATAAAGATGCAGAAGTAAATAGCACACCCAACGCCAAAGTAAAGAGCAATGGTTTTGCCTATACCGATGCCGAACTTAAGGAACAGTACTGTGATTCTATAAGTTTGTTCGGCTCTGTTTTACGTAAAGTACATAAAAAGTCGCGACCTTATCCTATACGCAAGTACATACCGCTGGAGAATTATAAGCGTTATGAAGATTTGCTGTTGTTGCACCCTGAATGGGAGCCTCCCGTTATTAGGGGCAAAACAGATTTGCCTCAAGAATTCAAGGTGTTTGATTTCAATAATGATCGAAAAATTAGTGTTGCTGAGCTCGAACGCTATATTGATGATGTTTTTAAAAATCCGGACAACGCTAAGGAAAAACTTGAAGTGTATCAAAAGGCTAAAAAGTATGTACTCGAAAAACAATAAGCATTGGTTTCTTGGCTTGTTGGTATTTATCGTATTTGCGGGCACATTATTGGGCCAACAGGTAAAACTGAATGCCGGTCAGGTGATGCGACCGGGGCTAAGTTCTGTTATTAGTCTTGACGTTATACGAAAGGATATAACGGGGCCGGTACAATGCACGTTTGATTTGCCCCAAGATTGGCGGCTCGATAAATATTATACAAACGATTTGGTGCGGGTTGAACAAAAAGGAACTAAAGCAACATTGAGTTGGCTCGAATTTCCTATGATGGATACGTTAAGCTATGATGTGCAGGTATATGTGCCGCAAGACCAAGCTCAAAATACGGTGCAGATTGGCGCTACTTTGTACTACTTCAATTCCTCGGGAAAATTAATAGCCATTCGTGCAAACGATATCAGTGTGCGTGTAATGAAGTATTTCTCAAGGTATTAGTAAGATCCGAATCGGCGTCTTAACGACCATTCGAGAGAAATTAATGCCAGCAACAAGAAAAATACCCAAACCAAACTTATCGGTTCTTCAAGGCGGCTTTCGCTGCTCGATAGCGGTTTTATATCCTCATTCTTTCGGATTACCTCTACCAGTGAATTAATTGCTGAAGGGGCCACCATCTTGCCGTTGTTGCGCGTTGCCAAAGTATTAAGCAAGCTATGATCTGCCGTAGTTTGAGCATATTCGGCAACAATGGCACGTACCATAAATTTTCCCGATTCTTTATATGAAACACCGCCAACATTAGTGCTGGCTTCATAGCGATATTCGCCTGCCGGAAACATGCCTATATCTAAACGATAGGCTTGCGCTGTTCGGCTAAAGGTAAAGGGGAATTTCTTCCCTTTTTCATCATATACATTCAGCGATACATCAGGAGTATTGATTAATTCGTAGGAAGCATTATACACTTCGGCTTCGAATGTTATGGGTTCGTTTTCGGCAAACGAATTTTTAGTAATTACCCTAAGGTTTTTCTTTTCGGTTCGTATGCTTAAAAAATTAACAATCCTCGAAATAAATTCGGTAAAAATGAGATGGGTTTGTTTTTGTTGAAAGATATTCAACTTCCAACGCCAGATACCCTCTGCGCACATCACTGCTATTTTTTGACCGGGCGCTGTACCAAAGGCAAATAACGGATAATTTGTTTCTACTGAACCAATTTTTTGATGCATCCAAATAGCCGATAAATTACTAGAATTCACAGAGGCATTGGGCGCTTGAAGCGGGTCGAGCCGATTTTGAATTTCTGTCCATTCGGCAGGTTGGGTAAACAGCGAAAAGTCGTTTTTAAAACGAGCAGAAACATCGTTATTGCCGCCCCGTGATGGATTAAACTGAACCAGATTTTGGATTTTATTTAACTCAGTAAGTTGACTGTTTTGTCCCACAATAAACCATAGCGAAATATTTTCATCTTTACTTTGGTTGATTATGTTTGAAACATTTTGGGTACGCGAAGGAAGTTGGTGTAAAATTACCAAGCTATAGCCTTTTATGCTGCCTTTAAAATCGTTGACAAGACTTACATCGGCCTCATATTTCCCAGTTAAAAGTAAGGCACTTCGTATGGCTGCTACATCCGGATGCGGCGCATCAGCCACAATCAGCACTTTTTGCCTTCCATCCAGCACTTCGACGTAAAAATCAAAAGAATTATTTATAGTGGTAGCTTCACCAGGTACCGTTGAGAGTACAGCACGGTATCTATGCACACCCGGCGCATCAGCCTTTAGCTGAAAATTACTCTGTTGATAAAAGGCGTTTCCAGCAATGGATATCTCTCTGGATTCGAGCAGTTGACTGCCCTTGAAGAGTTGTAATGTAGAACGCGTTCCGCCCAATTTATCGGCATTAGTATGCACTTCAACAGGAAACGTATTGCCCAGATAGGTGATTTGGTTATGTACCACTTTGCTCACCCTTAAATCCTTTTGAATGGTAGTGTCGCCCAGTGCTACCGTGTATATAGGTGCCTTAAGGTCGTTGCGCACATACAATGGACTAATTCCCTTGTTGTAAATACCATCGGTTGCAAGAATTACTGCTCCTACATTTCTATTAACAAATTGGTTGTTTAGCTCTTTTAATGCACCTGCAATATCTGATTCCTTGCCCTTGAATTTAAGCGAAAAATCGGTATCCATTCGGTTTGAAAAACTGAATTTTCGAAATTCGAAATCGGATCCCAATTCTTTCTCAAGGGCTTCAATTTGTTGAAGGTATTGATTTCTGTAAAAGGCACTGTCTTTTGATGCTGTAATTGAAGCCGAATTATCTTGCAACAATATAATTATGGGTTTTTCGACCGTGCGCTGTATGAATCGAAGGAGCGGAGCAAAAAGTAAAAAGCAAACTAGGCTGATAAAAATAAAACGGGTAATTGCGAGGATTCGCACAATGTTTTTATTAGCATCACCTAAAATGCGGTCTTTGCGATAGAGTATGAAAGCATAGCCCGCACCTACCAGCAAGCAGGCCACGAAATACCAAAACGGATACTGACTAACAACTTCAAACTTCATGGAAAGAATGGCACTTGCGCAATAAATTACATTCGCATACCGCCGCAAACATTAATAATTTGCCCGGTTACGTATGCAGAAAGATCTGAAGCCAGAAATAGAGCAGCATTGGCTACATCAAGCGGACTGCCTCCTCGCTTCAGCGGAATGGCATCGGTCCAGCCTTTACGCACTTCTTCGTTAAGTTCGGCGGTCATCTCTGTTTCAATAAATCCGGGAGCGATCGCATTGCATCGAATGTTTCGAGAACCCAATTCTTGAGCTACAGATTTTGTAAATCCTTCAATTCCTGCTTTAGAAGCGGCATAATTAGCCTGGCCGGCATTTCCACTTCCGCCCACTACAGAACTCATATTAACAAATACACCA
>JBILCR010000261.1:0-3818 GCA_044353055.1 Flavobacteriales bacterium | reverse complement strand
TATGGTGCTGCCACCTGCATTGATGGCTGCTACACCGGTAGGTGCGATTAAGGCATTGTTTTTCCAAACCGTGGCACACAGGTCTTTGAGCAAAGTGGTTTTTCCGGTTCCGGCCTTACCGGTAAGGAAAATATGGACATTGCTAAATTGCACCAGCTGGCGCAGGCGATCGGAGGGATTATCGGACAGTGATAAGGTCATAGAATTTATGTGGTTTATCCGATACAGGGCATTCGAATTTCGGCATTTCATTTCAGTTAGCCTTAAGTAGGTGCTCACTTCAGAGTATATGTTTGAAAATCTATTGATTATACTTCTAACATTGCTGTTGGTAAATTATTGACTTGAATTTTTAATGTGCTGGAAGGTGTTTTATTCATATTCTGATTTTAAAATTGTTCTTTAGTTTTCCACATTCTTTGTTTGCTAAAAAAGCTAAATCCATCTGCATGACGCTATAGCATTGCTTAATTTTGTTTTATGGCACAGCAAACCGATCATAATTATTCCGAAGACTCCATTAAATCGCTCGATTGGAAAGAGCACATCCGCCTGCGTCCGGGTATGTACATTGGTAAACTGGGCGACGGGTCATCGCTCGACGACGGCGTGTACGTGTTGTTAAAAGAGGCTATCGATAATTGTATTGACGAGTTTGTGATGGGCTTTGGTAAGAAAATCGAAATCACCATTAAAGACCGCATTGTTCGGGTGCGCGATTACGGCCGCGGAATTCCACTAGGAAAAGTGGTAGATGTGGTATCGAAAATTAATACCGGCGCCAAATACGATTCGGTAGCATTTAAAAAGTCGGTGGGGCTCAACGGGGTAGGTACCAAAGCGGTGAATGCCTTATCGGCCCACTTTACTGTGCAGAGTGTGCGCGACGGGCAGATAAAATTTGCCGAGTTTAACCGTGGTGAGCTCACCCGCGAAGATGCCATTGCCGAAACCAAAGACCAGCGCGGTACGATGGTTTCGTTTTTTCCTGACGAAGATATTTTTGGGAATTTTAAATTCCTGAACGAGCATGTAGAAAAAATGCTTTGGAATTATGCGTATCTCAATACGGGCTTGAGCATTATTTACAACGGACAAACCTATAAATCGGAGCGCGGTCTTTACGACCTATTGGAGCAAAACCTTTCGGGAGAGCCGTTGTATCCTATAATTCACCTCAAGGGCGAAGACATTGAGATTGCGCTTACGCATGGCAATCAATACGGTGAGGAGTATTATTCGTTTGTTAATGGCCAGCATACTACGCAAGGCGGTACGCATCAGGGCGCGCTGCGCGAAGCGGTTGTGAAAGTGTTGCGCGATTTTTACAAGAAAGATTTCGATCCGGCCGATATACGCCAGTCCATTATTGCAGCCATCAGTATTAAAGTGATTGAGCCGGTGTTTGAATCGCAAACTAAGACCAAGCTGGGATCGCAAAATATGGCACCTGATGGGATGGCCATTCGCACCTTTGTGCTCGATTTTCTTAAGAAAGAGCTCGATAATTTCCTGCATAAAAATCAGGAAGTGGCAGAAGGCATACTTCAAAAAATACTTCAGAGTGAAAAGGAGCGTAAAGATTTAAGTGGCATTCGTAAATTGGCCCGAGAACGCGCGAAAAAAGTAAGTCTGCACAACAAGAAACTACGCGACTGCCGTTTGCACTATAATAGTAGTCATGCCGACCGGTTAAATACCACGTTGTTTATTACCGAGGGTGATTCGGCTTCGGGTTCCATCACAAAAAGCCGCGATGTTAATACCCAAGCGGTTTTCAGTTTAAAGGGTAAGCCGCTTAATTGTTATGGCCTCACCAAAAAGATAGTTTACGAAAACGAGGAATTTAACCTGCTGCAAAGCGCTTTAAATATCGAAGACGGACTTGAAAATCTTCGGTATAATAACATAGTTATTGCAACCGATGCCGATGTGGACGGCATGCACATCAGGCTGCTGATGATTACGTTTTTCCTGCAGTTTTTCCCTGATTTGGTAAAGAATGGCCATTTGTACATCCTACAAACGCCCCTATTTAGGGTGCGCAATAAAAAGGAAACGGTTTATTGTTACAGCGACGAAGAACGCAGAAATGCTATATCCAGTTTAGGTAAAAATCCTGAAATAACCCGATTTAAAGGTTTGGGCGAAATTTCGCCCGACGAATTCAAGCATTTTATTGGTAAGGACATTCGGCTCGAGCCGGTGATTTACAGTCGTAACGAAAATCTTCCTCAGCTATTGGAATTTTACATGGGAAAGAATACCCCCGACCGACAACTGTTCATTATCGATAATTTGAAGGTAGAGAAAGATTTGGTGGAAGAGTTGGCAGATTAATGAGGTGAAAAGGGTTGCTGATTATGACCTTTAATGTTAAAAGAAAGCCCAGCATCCAAAAGCAATTTTAGTTGCTGTTCATTTCTTTTTTCATCGTATTGATTTCTTCTTTCGCCTTATTCAAAAAATCGGTGGCTTCCTGTTTCATTCTGGCGGCATCCTCTTTTACTTCGGGTAAATTTTTAAACTCCTCAAACGATTTGTTAAAGGCCTCTTTAGCTTTTTGAACATCTACATTATTGCCTAAATCGAGCTGCGCTTTAACCTTAGCCAATTCATCCATGGCCTTAAACGAAATAGTGCTCCATTTTTCTTTCGAATAAGCCATTATTTTATCCAATTTTTCTTTCAAAGCGGCGCGTTCTTCGGCCGTTCCGTTTTTAACCGATTCGGCATATTGGTTAAATGTGATTTTGTATTGTTCCATGGCATCTTCGGCCGTTTTAATTTGAGTAGAATCAAATGTGCCGATGGCATTGGGCTCTCCTGCAGTTTCCGAATTGGTATTTAATGATTCCTCGGTATCGTTTGAGGTTTCGCTGCCTTTGTTTTCATTAGACGTACCACCGCAAGACATTAAAATTAAAAGCGAAATAAATAATGAAATAACAAACGACGCATTTTGCATAATGAATATTATAGGGATTTAACGTTAATAATAATTGGTCTAAGAAAGACACTTCAATCCTCGCTGTAGTAGCGAAAAATTTTAGTGATCCCGGTTGGACTCGAACCAACGACCCACAGCTTAGAAGGCTGTTGCTCTATCCAGCTGAGCTACGGGACCTTTATTGGGGCGCAAATATAGAAAAAACGGTTTGTTTAAAAACACTCTAAACAGTTTCTCGTTGGTATTGTTTCATTTCGACTAGGATTAGGTAGAAAAAAAATGGCAACTTGCAGCCCGTAATATTCGCATGATGTTTCGTAGCATTCAATTCTTGTTTTTAGTTGTTTTTCAATGCCTTTCATGCGCAATTTGGGCTCAGCGTAACCAGATAATTGGCAAGGTAATCGACGATAGGTCGGGGCAATCGGTGCCCTTTGCTACCGTTTCTGTTTTCTCACCGAAAGATAGTTTACTAGGCGGCGCTTTATCTTCCGAAAATGGTGCATTCACCGTTGATCGCCTTCCGGGAGGACCCGTAAAAGTGAAGATTAGTTTCATTGGCTACCAAGCGGTGTGGCAAAATGCTATGCTGCAAGGAGCGGCTTCGGTAAAAGACATAGGCAATATCCGTATAAAGCCCGATCCGGCCCAATTGGGCGAGGTTGAGATTGAAGCCGAAAAATCGACCGTGCTGCTCGGAATCGACCGCAGGGTTTACAATGTTGATAAAGATCTAAGCACGCGCGGCGCCATGGCCATCGATGCCATGAAGAATATTCCCGGGTTGATTGTTGGCCCCGATAACAGCCTTACGTTACGCAACCAAAGTCCAACCATTTTTGTGGACGGAAGGCCCACCATGATGAAC
>JBILCR010000260.1:0-3832 GCA_044353055.1 Flavobacteriales bacterium | reverse complement strand
CGCTTGATGCGCCGAGAATCGGGTACCGAGAAATGGAATGAAATTATAAAATGGAATATGCCTGAAGTGCGGAAAGAGTATCGCGACAACTCGGTGAAAGGATCGGAATATTATCAATATACACTGGTGGCAATCGATAGTGCCGGTAATGCTTCCAATTTGGCACCGACCGTTGATGTGCGCGTTGTTCCCAAGGTTTCGAAGGCTGAGGTTAAAAATGTGAGGGCAGCCTATAACAAAGAGAAAAAAGTGGTTACGCTCGACTGGGACAAACCCGAGGCAGCCGTTTCTCACTATGAAATATATCGGGGTAAGGACGGCCGCCGACCTATATCGCTTACCACCACCGAAGGCAGCGCTACTCATTTTGAAGACGCAACCTACACCGGCAAAGGCAAGTATGTTTATTTAGTTAAAGCCATTTATAAGGATAATGGAGAGTCGCCGATGTCGGTAGCCAAAGAAATTATCATCGATTGATGATTTTTTCCATTTCATGCTATGAGATAAGTCAATTTACGTATGCATTTATGTCATAGTTCCTAATAGGGATAGCGGGTAGTTTTATCCAACAAAAATTGGATATGAAACAGCTCGCATGGCTCATCATGGGTTTATTGGGGTCTCTTGGCTCCAAAGCTCAAGATATCATTGTACTGCGTTCCGGCAACGAAATACAGGTTCAGCTTGCCGATACCGGCTTTGGATTGATTCGGTATAAGCGCATGGATAATCCTTCGGGGCCGCTATACAGCTTGCCGCGTAACGAAGTTTCGCGTATCATTTACCGCGACGGCCGCAGCGACATTATTTCGGTTTCGGCATTAATTTCTCCAACAACGGTTGAGTCAAAGTTGCGTTATGGCGGGCCTCGCATTGGGGTAACCTATTTGGGGTCGGGCGAAACAAACAACCGCATGAACGATATTTTCGACCGCAACATCAATCCATTCATCACCCAATTTGGCTGGCAATTCGAAACCCGTTTTTTTACCCTCGATAATGGCGCTTCAGGTCTGATTGAATTTGTACCCATGATTGGTGGCCTTGAGCAAGGCTTATTTATTCCTAGCATTACCGCATTGGTAGGTTACCGATCAAAAAAAGGCTACGAGTTGGGCATGGGCCCTACGCTTTCGTTAGGAGGTGTTGGTGTTTTGTTTGCCGCCGGCTCTTCGCTAAAATCGGGCAAAATAGTGTTCCCTATTAATCTTGCGTTTATACCCTCCATCACCAAGTCATATCCCGAAGAAACCACCGAAGAAACGGTGTATAATCCTTCGACCGGTTCTTATGTTACAATTGTAAAAACAAAACCCGCATATAAAGAGTACACTGGTTTTCGACTTACCCTGACCTTGGGTTTTAACTCACGATCAAAATAATTTTAAATATGAAAAATATTTTAGTTGTATTTTTTCTGCTGCTTGCGATTCAAATCAATGCGCAGGACACTATATATTTAAAAAGCCAGTCACGGATTCTTGGAGTGGTGCGCGAAATTGATGATGCGTTTATAACCTATTCGGTGCCCGAACAGGACAGTATTTATTTGATGGTGTCTAAAAATGATGTACATAGTATCCGTTATTCAAGTGGATATAGGGAGAATTTTGAAACAGAAAATGCCCATCGCGAAATGGATTATTACCAACGCGGCCTTGACGATTCAAAAAAATACTACAATGGAGGGCCCGATTTTACCAAAGGAGTATTTGACGGTGTTCTAACCTATTTTATGTATTCTGGGGTAGTACTTATAATCATTGATTTTAGAAAAGATCCAAAAATTTCGTATCCATACGGTGTTGGTTTTGAAGACAATCCATCAGAAGTGCCGGATTATAGAAAAGGATACGAACAAGGTGCTTCAAAAATTAAAAAGAAAAAGCTTTTGGGCGGTTATTTGACGGGACTATTGGCTTTTCCTATTGTTTTCACCGGCATTGTTGCCGGCATTGTTGCCGCGGGAATGTGAAATTTAAAATGGCTCAGAATAACGTTGAGCAGCCATGTGGAGTTAACCGCGCATGTTTAGGATGTTACAATCCCCCAGATGCGTTAGTTCGGGAATTTTCTGGAAATCCAAAGAATGCACCAGTTAAACCCGAAGACAGCACGGGCAGGGATAGAAGCCGGCAGCCCACGTAGTGGCTACAGGCGAATAGCCCGGCTGCCCGCCCAAAAAAACAAATGAGTTCTGATCGTACGCAATAGCTAGGCTTTCCGATTATCTTTACAGGGCAATGAAACTCTTCAGATTATACGTTTTTATGATTGTTACGGCTGTATTTTTAGCGGCCAATGCAAAAGCTCAAACGAGTTTCTGGCTAAAGAAATTAGGCTTCGATTCGTTGCTTCAAATCGCCTATTACGTTGATCATTACGAACACGATGAAGCATTTAACGGCACCTATTGGACCGAAGGAAGCCGTGCCCGATTCAATTTCCCGCACGGAACAACCCGATTTAAAACTGGCTTTGTGAGGGGTTGGCGTACGCATCGCGAATTCTTTTTTGCCGACGAAAACGGAAATCCGAAGATAGACAGTGTGCTGTGGGCCGCAGGACAAATGGTAAATTTTATGCGCGTTGGTACTTGGAGAAAGTATCACCTCAATGGGAAGGTGGCTTTGGAGGTGAATTACTGCGATGGGCAACTCTGTGGAGTGGTGTCTTTGTATCATGAAACCGGAGCAGTAAAAACCACCGGCGCCGTCGATGAAAAAGGGTATCCACATGGCCTTTGGCGGGGCGAATTCCCTTCGGGGCAGCCCAGATTTGAAGTAAGCTATGAACATGGGGTAAACATGGGTTGGTCGAAGCATTATACCGAGGATGGCCTTTTTAGCGAAGTGCATTTTATTAGCAATCAATGGGCGAACAGTTATGATTCGATTAACTTGTATTATCCCAAAACAGGTAGATTGAAGGCTCGCATAACGCGTGCAAACCAATTTGACACTGTAGTGGAAGCTTGGGACGAAGATGGCAAGCAAACCGTATTTAACAGCAGTGGCTCAATTGCTGGGAACTTCCCTATGTTAGACCAAGGGTATGTAGAATTGAGCCTGCGCGACGGCCGAGTGATGGGCGAAGAAACCCGTTACCACGATAAAGACAAAAAAGAGATCCGGGCACGAACCGTACGCAATGCAAAAGATACGATGCGTTACCACCGCAGTACTTTTTACCGCGGTGGCATGCTGGAAACGGAGTTCAGTTTTAATTGGGTGATGAAAGATGGTCGGCTGGAATTGGAATTCGACGGCCCATACAAAGTCTATCATGGCAATGGGAAACAGGCCAGTGCAGCGGTTTTCAAAAACGGTTTTTTGATTGACACCTATCGACATTGGAATGCGTCGGGAACGCTGATTCAGGAATGTTCGTTTGCTTCAGAAAACAGCTCCAAAACGCTAGAACTCCTTGATATTGATAACGAATTGATGTCGGGCAGTGGCGTGCCGAATGGTATTTGTCGGTACTGGAACGATGCCGGAGTGTTGATTCGCGAAGAATCGTATGCGATGGGCCAGCGCGATGGGGTGTGGAAAACCTGGCATCCGAACGGCATACTAGCTTCAGAAAGAACCTATAAGAATGATCAATCGGTAGGAAAAGATCGTTATTACGACGAGCAAGGCAAGCGGATTAAATCGCCTACAGAAGATTGTCCCACGCAAAACTGGGGCAGTGGATTTATCTGTTCAAAGCATCAAAACGAAGCGGTAACCGACGACCTAGGCATTTGTCGCAATTGTGGAGATGGAACAAGTAGCGGCATGTATTCGTTGTGCGAGAAATGTGCTTGCCGGTTAAAGAAATGCCA
>JBILCR010000020.1:0-12978 GCA_044353055.1 Flavobacteriales bacterium | reverse complement strand
TCTAATGCGGGTTCTTGCGTTAACAATGAATTCATCTTTAGAACAAACACGGTATCGTTCTGTATGTCGAAATTACGGTTCGAAAGGAAATACTGATTGTCCACGCTACCAAAGGCGCCTGGTACCGCATACAGATTGCGGATAAAGCGTCCGTTATATCGTATATCCGAATACAGCCGCTTGGGCAGTATAGAATCGCCGGCATATCCCGCATTTTTATCTACCTGCCAAATAATGGAGCCGTCGAAGCCTTCTTGCCAGCTTACATCGGGTACAATTAGGTTTCCGGTTATGAACAATTCATCGGCGGTAATTGAAATGGCGGGAAAGTCGGTCCAGCGATTGTTGTTAAGCGGATTGCCTTCAATAAAATACGAATGCCAAATGCCGGTGGGATCGTTGCTGGCCGAAAAGCACACTACGTAGCCGTTGGTGATGGGATCGAAATTCTTCAAAAACACCAAGATAAATCGGTCGGCTTCTTTGTCGTATATAAGTTTGGGATCGTAATATGAATTTCCCGCACCCATATTGGCAAATACCGAGAGCGATTTGGTATTGTTGCTGAATACGCCTGAACTATCTTTAAGATTCCAAGCATATACTCCGCTATTATAAGCGGCCAGAACAATTCCGCTGTCCGATATGGCTAAGGTATTATCGTTCGGAATGCCGCCATTTACATTTTGTTCGATGCCGTTGCCCACAATACGCGTCATGGGCCAGCTATCCAGTATTTGCGGAGCAGGGGCGTTTTGCTGTAGGTTTTTGGGAGCGACCGCTTTTTGAAGCGGAAAACGCTTGCGGCTTTCGATCTTTTGCCGCATAATGTAAGACTTTAACGAGGGTCCGTCGGGTAGGGGTCGCTCCAGATGCAGAAGCTGTGCATCAAATCCCGGTGATAATGTATCGGCTTTAAAGCTTCGTAATTTATAGGCTTTACTTTCCGTTACCCGAAAGGTTTGTGCTATAATGCAGTTTGCGAAAAGCAGTAAAATCAGAAAGGGAATTTTAAATTGGTAGTGGTGCTTCATGGGATAAAATCGGGTAACTGTTTTGCAAGATAATAATAGGGTTCGTGAAAATGATGAATAAAAATATCATCGCTCATTTTTGAAAATCGGGTATAATATGCCGCATCGGGTTTTAGGATAATGCTGTTTCCAACACGAGCATAATTGGCCGTGCTCACAAAATTGGGCGTGCGGTAATCAGGCATATGTTGTTTAATAGGTTTTTGGATAAGGCGGCCCAGGTATTTACGGTATTGGCGTGCTGCTTTTCGGGGATGTTTATTCAGTTTTTTAATGCTTTGATCGATCAATACCCGCTGTATGGCTCCGGTATTCTTTTTTATAACGGGTAATTTCCCGAAGGGACTTTGCGGATTAAAATCGTTGATTTGTTGCACCCCTGCAGGTGTTTCGGGTACCCAATCGTCGGGATGTAGAATAGTGTAGGCCCATCCGCCCTGGTTTTTAAGTTCGAAATCGTAGGCAAAATATAAGTTTCCGGGCTTAGGGGTAGCGGAGCCGTAGGTTTTAAAAATAAGGTCGGCAGGAAGTTCGCCATCGTTCATTTTTTGTCGAATCCATGCATTTAATATAAAGGCAATAGCTCCGCCCTGGCTGTGGCCCACGAGGTAAAATTCTTTTTGTCCGCTTTCGGCAAATTGCCCGATGCGGTTAAAAATATCGTTTGAGAGTGCCACGGCACCCGTGAGCCAGCCGGCATGCAATGCGGCAAGGGAATCGGAACAAATTTTATATGTTACAGTTTGCGTTGTGTTAAGTCGCATAACACCTTGTGCCGGAAGCATTGCCGAATAAAAATTGCCCATCCAGCTAATTTTATCGGGCGTGCTGCCTCGTATGCTAATCACCGGTGGCCTTTGAGGTGCTTCCCAAAGATCCCATCGGTGCATGAGGCCCACATTTTGAGAGCGGTAGGTCATTTTATACGCCTGAGGCTCGGGTAGGGGCATATACACAAAGGGCGTGTCGATCTGACGGCCCGACATTACAAAGAGGTTTAGAAATTCAGCTTTGTCAAATCCTGGCTTTAACGCGTTTTGAGCAATTACGCACTCCGAAAGCACCATCAGAAGAAAGCACAACATACCTGTAATAATTTTATAAACTGTCCTGTTCATAAAGTGATAGTTATTTTAACAAGTCTGTTCATACTTCGCCGCAATTTATTGCATTTCGTAGAAATCAATAGCTAATTTTGCGGGCAATGGAAGAAGAATTGCCTGAAGATTTACATCCGGAGTCCAATAATTCACCTGATGTCCCCCAAGACGAGCAGGTTACCGTGCTTTCGGGCATGTACGAAAATTGGTTTTTGGATTACGCCTCCTATGTAATTCTGGAGCGCGCTGTGCCTTATGTTGAGGATGGTCTCAAGCCTGTTCAGCGTCGTATTCTTCATTCCATGAAAGAGCTCGACGACGGCCGTTATAACAAAGTGGCCAATGTTATCGGGCATACGATGAAGTATCACCCGCACGGCGATGCCTCTATTGGCGATGCGCTGGTGCAGTTGGGGCAAAAAGATTTGCTTATCGACTGTCAAGGTAACTGGGGAAATATTCTCACCGGCGATAGTGCTGCTGCTCCACGTTACATCGAAGCGCGCCTCAGCAAATTGGGCAATGAAATTCTCTTTAATCCCAAAACCACGCATTGGCAGCTCAGCTACGATGGCCGTAACGATGAGCCCATAACGCTTCCGGTTAAGTTTCCTTTGCTTTTAGCACAAGGGGTTGAAGGTATTGCCGTAGGGCTTTCGTGCAAGATTTTGCCGCATAACTTTATCGAACTCATCGATGCTTCAATGGCCGTGTTGCGCAACAAGCCCTTTGAGCTGTATCCCGATTTTATTACCGGAGGGTATGCCGATTTTTCTAAATATAACGATGGGCAGCGTGGCGGTAAGGTGCGTGTTCGCGCAAAAATTACACAGCTCGACAAGCATACGCTGGTGATTACCGAAATTCCCTTTTCTACCACTACGGGCAGCCTTATTGAGTCGATACTATCGGCCAATGAAAAGGAGAAAATTAAAATCCGCAAGATCGAAGATAATACCAGCGAGAATGTTGAGATTTTAGTGCATTTGCCGCCGGGTATTTCGCCCGATAAAACCATTGATGCTTTATATGCTGTTACCGATTGCGAAATAACCATTTCGCCCAATGCCTGTATAATTGAGAATGAAAAACCCCGTTTTACGGGCGTTTCAGATATCCTCAGGCTTTCGGTGGCCAACACGCGGCACTTGCTGCAACGCGAACTCGAAATTGAAAAGGCCGAGCTCGAAGAGGCCTGGCATTTTAGCTCGCTCGAAAAAATATTTATTGAGGAGCGCATTTACCGTGATATTGAAGAGGCCGAAACCTGGGAAGAGATTATTAGCCGCATCGATAAAG
Source organism: Flavobacteriales bacterium (assembly GCA_044353055.1). Lineage (GTDB taxonomy): Bacteria > Bacteroidota > Bacteroidia > M30B66 > M30B66 > CAMCXT01. The sequence continues at coordinate 9,545 of JBILCR010000020.1, read as the reverse complement.
GGCTGAAACCTTTCCGTAAACTTTTCAAACGCGATATTACCGAAGCCGATATTACCCGCCTTACCGAAATTCGTATTAAGCGTATTTCGCGATTCGACGCGTTTAAGGCCGACGAGCACATTAAAGGTCTCGAAGCCAAAATTGCCGAGTGCGAGCATCATCTGGCGCACCTTACCGATTATGCCATAGCCTGGTACCAAAATCTGAAAAAGAAATACAGTGCCGGCCGCGAGCGTAAAACTGAAATTCGTCAGTTCGATACTATTGAGCTTTCAAAAGTGGTTATCAATAACGAAAAATTATACGTAAACCGCGACGAAGGCTTTGCCGGATATGGCTTAAAGAAAGATGAATATGTGTGCGAATGTTCGGATATCGACGATTTAATCGTAATTCGTGCCGACGGCAAAATGCTGGTTACCAAAATTGCGGATAAGGCTTTCGTGGGTAAAGAAATTCTACATATTCAGGTATTCCGTAAAAACGACGACCGAACTACCTATAATATTATTTATCAGGACGGAAAAACGGGGCCGTATTATGTGAAACGATTCTCGGCAGGCGGTGTAATACGCGATAAAGAATACGACCTTACCAAAGGCACCAAAGGCTCGCGTATTGTTTACCTAAGTGCGAATCCCAACGGCGAGTGCGAAACCCTTCATGTTTTCCTGAAGCCGCGCCCGAAGCTTAAAAAGACTTCTTTCGAATTTGATTTTTCAACATTAACAATTAAAGGCCGCGGTGCCGGGGGAAATACGCTCACTAAATTGCCAATTAGGAAAATTATCCTCAAAGAAAAAGGACAAAGTACCCTAGCGGCACGCCAAATCTGGTGGGACGATTCGGTTAAACGCATCAATACCGACGGTCGGGGCGACTTACTCGGCGCGTTTGGTCCGACCGACAAAATCTTTACCCTCATGAATAGCGGCCATTATCGGATTTATCCAGCCGATCCGGCCTTGCATTTTGAGGAAGATTTGTTCCACATTGAGAAATTCAGGCCCCAGCAGCCTATATCGGCGGTATATTTCGACGGCGAAACCAAGGAACACATGGTAAAGCGCTTTATTCCCGAAATGAGCGACCGTAAAACATTGTTTATTTCAGAGGGCGATGGTTCGTTGCTGCTTTTTGCATCAAGCGATACCTATCCGCGTATTCAGCTGGAGTTTGCTAAAATGGGCAAAGTAGATCGTGCTTCACAGGAAATTGAACTCGAACCGTTTATTGCGGTTAAAGGCCTCAAAGCCAAAGGTAAAAAGCTGGCAGCCCATCCGCCTAAAAAAATATTGGTTTTAGAATCGCTTCCCGAACCCGAACCAGTGCCCGAAGCCAACTCAGATCAAGGTGCAGAATTGCCTCCTCAAGGCGATAGCGCTCAGTCGCAGATTGTGGCCGACTTAGATGCCGACGATCCGCAAATGAGCCTATTTCGCGAAGAGGAGTAAGGCAAATTAATTCGGTAGTCCTTTGATTCGTTGCACAATATGCATCGGTAGAGGTATCAATTCGTTAAAAATCACATTAAGGTGTTTATTCTTAAATCTTTGTTATGTCTTAAATTAGGCAAGCCGTGCCCATGTTTTACTTTCCTTATAACCTTTTTCGCCGCTTGAAGGGGTTGCGAATAATAATGAGTATAAATTTGAAATTACTTATCGATTTGAACAGTAATTCTTTATTTTGCTGTTTGGATGCGTAAGAAGCTAATCAGATTTCCTAGCATAATCCTTTGTAGTCAATTCAATAAATGTACATTTATATCGTCAAACTAAACTCAATGCTTATGAAATTTAATCGCTACCACTTTGTCCTGCTGATGCTCGTGGCCCTTGGAGTAGGATCTTTAAAGGCACAGTGCCCCCAAAATTTTCTACAGATTCAGCCCCAAATGAATGGACAGCAATTACTCGCTGTGGTTCTCAACCAAGGAAACGCTGCAATACCCATTAATCTTACCATCAATTTTGGAGACAATACGGCACCCGTTAACCAAATGATAACTTCTGCTTTTACCTGGCAGCACAGTTATGCGGCTCCAGGCGCCTACACTGTTTGCGCAATTGGTGAAGACAACAATGGTTGCCTGGATACGGTTTGTGTGTCAGTTTTTGCTGAGCCATGCAACCAAAACCAGTTTAATGTTTATGCGGTCGACTCATTGGTCAATGGCGTTGTTTACATCTATCCTTATGTTACCGGCGGAACTCCTCCTTACATCTATTCAACAGTTTCTGAATCTCAATCAAGCACTTCTAATCCTGCTGTATTTGATTATCCAAACGATGGTGCTCATCAATACTGCGTAACAGTTACGGATGCCAATGGTTGTCAAGATACCTACTGCGATTCTACCTATACAGGTTGTGTTTCACAAGTACCTACAACTTTTTCTGCTCAGCCGGTAATGACCAATAATGCAGTCAGTTTTGTTGGATACGCCCAAGGAAACATTGCCCTTTATGAATGGAATTTCGGAGATGGCACTACCGCTACAGGGGCATCCCAGAATCACCTCTATGCTCAATCGGGTTTTTATACTGTTTGTTTAACTGTTACCACCTCCGAAGGATGCACAGGACAATATTGTCAAACTGTTTTTGCAGGTTGGAACTGTCAGCAAAATCCAGTTGTTACCAATCTAACGTACCAAACTTCTGGTGATACCGTATGGGTTTATCCTCAAACTACTGGCGGTTGTGGCAATAATACTTATCAATGGACATCCACCGGCGGACAGTACATGGGAGGTAACAATCCCGCCATGTTCTTTTTTCCGAATAATGGAACGTTTCAAATTTATGCAGTAACGGCGGATGGATGCGGTTGCTCGAATACCGCTAATGTTTTTGTTACACTGGGTTGCAACCAACAAGCGGCATCCACGATCATCATGGGTTCTACTTCTACAGCTACAACATGTAATGCAAATTTTTATGACAGTGGCGGATTAACAGGAAATTATCTGAACAATCAAAATCAAACACTTACCGTTTTTCCAGCGGCTATAGGAAGTCAATTATCAGTAACGTTCAACAGTTATTCACTCGAGGACAATTACGATTATCTTACCATTTACAACGGATCAACCACAGGTTCACCAATTTTAGCTTCATTAAATGGAAGTACTAACGCTCCAGTAACGTTTACATCTACCGCAACAAATGGAGCATTAACATTTGTTTGGTCTAGCGATTTCACTGTTGTGGAAGCCGGTTGGAACGCAATCATTTCTTGTAATGCTATCAACATTACATCCAATTTGGTTGGAGGAACCGAGATGTCATTTGCTGTAGAATCTAATCTCTCGGATATAGAAAGCTATAGTTGGACTTTTGGAGACGCTGGTACATCATCTTTAGCCAATCCTGTTAACACGTTCCCTGATGGTGGTAGTTATCAAGTATGTGTTACTGTTACCACAACCGAAGGATGCACATTTAACACTTGCGAATGGGTAAATGTACCTTGCGTATTCCAAGCGGAAATGGAAACTTCAGTGATTGGCAATGTGTTGCAAGTGGTGATTCCAAACATGAATCCACAGTACTTTTACTCTCTTTGGTTTCCAAACAACAATCAAGGTTGGATGCCGGTAACCAACGATACAATTACATACACTTTCAATAATCCGGGCGTATTTGATGTGTGCTTATATGCTGATGGAAACTGCTTCGATTCTACATGCACAACAGTTTCCATTTCAGGCGAAGGTGTTGATACACTATCTGGATCGGTTTGGAACGATATGAATGGAAATGGCCTTCTGGATGAAGGTGAACAACCTTTACCAAACACCTACATCCTAATTTGTCCTGCCAATGACACGATAAATTGTCAGTGGTTGGTAACTGACGCTTTAGGGAACTACATTTCATATGTTTTTGATGGCGTTTACAGCATTACGGCGTATCCAAACAGTTCATTTTTGGTCCAGACGTTTCCTGTTGGAGCAGGAGCTTATGTTTACACTGCTTCAGGTGGTGTGAATCAAGGCAATTTCAATTTTGCCTTCCAAAATCAAATTGCTACCATCAGCGGAACCGTTTACCAAGATCTCAATGGCAATGGATTGCGTGACTCAAACGAGCCGGGAATGCCAAATAAGCTGGTTCAAGTGGGTAACATGTGGACGTACACCAATTTCAACGGAGATTATACGCTTCAATTAGCTCCGGGTACTTACCCAATTAGTTTATCCAATGTGCCAACAGGATTTGTGATCACTGAACCCGCAGCAAATCCATTCACTTACAATGTTGTAGCTACAATTGGCGGAATGTATTCAGGAAATGATTTTGGATTGTATGCCGATCCAGATCTTCAAGATCTTCGCGCTTCGATCTACAACATTTCTACCGTAACCCCTGGATTCCCGGTGATGAACTCCCTTTCATACTGTAATAATGGGGCTGTGGCTCAAAGCGGAACCTTTACCTTATACTGGGATCCATTGTTGGCAATCACTTCATCCAACGTATTTAACCCACAGCCAAGTTCTTTTGATGCAGCAAACAACACTGCTTCATGGAATTTTAGTAATCTCGCCGCTGGCGGATGTTCAAACATCTATTGGAATTCACCTGCCCCCGTTTCATTAGCACTTGGAACTCCAATTACCAACTTGGTGATGGTAACTCCATTAGAAGATTACAATCCAATCAACAATATCGATACTACACATCAAATAGTAGTCGGTTCTTGGGATCCAAACGACAAACGCGGAACACCTGCTGGTGAAGGAGAAGACGGGATTATTCTTCCCAATACACGAATCACCTACACCGTTAGATTCCAAAACACGGGTACTGCGCCAGCTGTGAATGTGGTATTGGTTGATACGATTTCAACTGATTTTATCCTTGAAACGCTTACGATGAATGCATCTTCTGACCAATACCAAATGGATGTGAATCCTCAAACGCGCGTAATTCGTTGGGTATTCAATGGTATCATGCTTCCAGATAGCACTTCTGACCCCATTGGAAGTATTGGTTTTGTGAACTTTAGCATTTCACCGCAAATCAATCAGCCTGTGGGAACTCGTTTAGAGAACTTCTGCGATATCTACTTCGATTTCAATGAGCCTATCCGAACCAATACATCAGTGCACACCATCGATCTTCCTACCGGAATCGAAGCTGATGCATCCTCTCTAGTGAGTGTTTATCCAAATCCTTTCAATGGAACCACTCAGTTTGTTATCCATACCGCCAACCAGCAAGATGCAGAGGTAACCATTAGCAACGTGTTGGGTGCTTCCATTTCGAAGTTTAATGCAGCGCATGGTAAACCAACCATTTTTGATGCTTCAGGCTTATTGCCGGGTGTTTACATTTACACGGTAAGCCATGCAGGTAAACAAACCTCTGGTAAATTGATTGTGAGATAAACGAGATTTTTCGAAGCAGAAAAGGGCTGCCGATTTCGATTGGTGGCCCTTTTATTTATTAGTGCTATTCCACCGCTTGGATTAACAAATAATAAATCCGTAATCCGTGATTAACGCTTCATGATCTTTTCGAAGTAAACATCGTTGCCGCTTCTTAATTCGAGAATGTAAAGGCCTGATGCTACAGAAGGCAAGCCCACGGTGGTGAATTCGTCTGTTATGTTTCCTTGCAGTAGTTTCCTGCCCGATGCGTCCGAAAATGTATAGCTTGCTTGATGTTTCAGCGATGGCCAGTGCAACGTAATTTCATCACCGGCCGGTATTGGATACACGCGCGGTGCCGGTTTCTCTTGCTGCTGTGCCACTCGGGCTGTGGTTTCAAGACGTATATTATCGATATAAATAGGTTGGCCAAAACGACCGCGATTTTCGAAATAAATACTCACATTACCTTGATAGTTCAGAGGCAGGTCACTGATCGATTCCTGACGCCACTCGCTGGTTTGCGGCACCCAACGGTCAGCCGAAAAATCGGGCGCAGTAGCCAACTCTGTACCGCCTTTTAGGTAAATGAGCTGCTTGGTAAAGCCGCAATCTTCAGAAATATAAACGGCCAGTGTATCGGAATAATTAACAGCATAGCGCGCATACGCCACGTCAAAAAACAAGGTTAATCCCGAGCCTGCGGCGAGTTGGTCGTAATTGGCGGTGGCGGCAATATCCCGGCGTCCTTGTACATCGATATAATAGTTGTCGAAGAGCATGCTATTGTTATCTGATGGGCTTGCAGAAGCCAGATTGGATACAATCCAATTTTCTCCATTGTTGCCGTCGTCAATAAGCCGCCATCCTTCGGCAAATGCACCCGCAGCAAAATCCTCCGCTAGGGGATATGCGCTTGGAGCTTGTGATTCGATAAAGACCGATCGCGTGAGTGTATCGCTTTGATTGTTATAACTTACGATGAGAGTTACTTCAAAACTGCCGGTTTCGGTATATACCACTTTGGGGCTTTGTGCATTGGATGTTGCGGGAACAGCGCCCGGGAAAAACCATTGCAGCTCAGCCCCTTGTGGACTTACAGAATGGTCGGTAAACCAAACGGTATCGCCCGGACAGTTGTACTTTCTGTAGTTGGCCGAAAAACCGGCAATGAGTTCCGAAGTGGCTTCTAAATCGTGCTCCCAAACCCCCAGATTCCACATGCCGAGGCGCAACTTATTCTTTTTATAAAAAGGCATAAGGCGTAATGGAAACGAAGCCGCCGGCACATCCGAACCTGCTGTTATCCATGCGGTTGAGGTATTGTCGCGATACTGCACTGGGCCGCGGCGCGAGGCTACATAAACGCCTCCGTTGGTTCCTGCTTGATGTGCTATAGCTTTTATAGCCATGCCGTTGAGGTCGGAGGTGGTGATGTTTTCCCATGTATCGCCGCCGTCAATACTGCGATACACCTTATTGCCGTTGGTGCCTGAGGTATAGGCAATCCAAAGCTCTGAAGCATTTTGGTGCGATAGTGTAAAATAGAGCTCCCTGCGGTTTTGAGGCAAACTAAGTTGTGTAAAGCTTTGTCCGGCATTCGTGCTGCGGTATAAACGACTGTTGTTGCCCACCAACACCTGAACATAGAAAATATTGGGATTGCTCGGGCTCTGTTCCATCCACAACACCTTATCGGTAGGATTTACATTAAATTCATATAACAAACCAAAGGTGGCCCCGCCATCGAGGCTTTTATAAATTGCATTTTCCTTACCCGCATAGGCCACATTCCAATAAAAAGGATCAAACATGATGCGCGATGAGGCATTTTCATAATAACTCTCATTCGGGTCGAGATTCATGCTAAAACCTGTGGTAATGCCGTTAATAGAATCGGGCAAATTGCGGCCATCGATATCGGAGAAATACGCTTTTTGCTCGGGGCTGTAGTTTACGTAGCCCGTAGGAGCCTCTCCACCTCCTAAGGATAGAAAATTTCCTTCGCCGTATGCGTCATTGCTTGCGGCATTTCCGTTATGGTAGCGACCTCCCACAATAATGTCGTTATTCCATCCTTGATCGATGCCCCAAAAATTAACGGCGCCCAGACCATTGGTTCGTGCTTCGTGGCTTTGAGCCCAGTCAAATGAAACATTAAGTCCGCCGTCGCTGCTAAACCAAAATTCTTCGGAGGTATCAGAGGTTTTGAATACTTTAAACTCCTGCAAATCCACATGCATTAAAGGTAAATCGCCAAGATATCCTCCAACAGGCACATATGTAGTGCCACCATCTTCGCTGCGCCAAAGGTTTAATCCACCAATAAGGAGTCGGTTTTCGTCGAGCTGTGAGCAGGCAAATGCAGTATTGTAATAGATTTGATTGTAGTCTGATGTTTGGCCATCAAAATCCATGAGGTTGGGATGCGTGGTTTGATCGTAGGGCATACCCATAAGGTTATGCGGGAAGGCCCACGAATCGCCGGCATTATCGGAAGTATAAACGCCAATAGTACCGCGTAACTGCAATTGTGCCGATGCCTGGCTCGATCCTACCAAAAGCACGTACACTCGTTCGGGATTGTCGAGCGTAACAGCAATGCGTCCACCACGACTTTCGATGAGTCCGGCATCATTGGCCGGCACGCTAAACCAGCCATCGGGTCGTATCGTAAACGTGTTGCCGCCATCTGTGGACTTGTAAAAATCAGCAATACCGGTATTACCGTTAAATCGCAGGGCGTACATCACCTCAGGATTTTCGGGTTTAAATTCTACCGACATGCATTCGCCACTAAATACTTGCGACCATGTATTGCCGCCGTCGTCGCTGCGAAAAAGGCCCTCGTTGGTTCCGGCAAAAACACGTTGCGAATCATTGGGATGCCATTGAAACTGATGCACCTGAATATTTAATGCCTGAAATGTGGGACTGCCAGCAATATTCCATGTACTGCCGCCATCAATACTGCGCCAAATTTCTCCCGCCGAAGAAAATAAGGCATTATCGGCATTGGCAGGATCGACGGCAATAGCAGAAATATCTTCAACACTGAGGCCACGCGTTACATAATTCCAAGTTTGCGCTCCATCGGTTGATTTATAGACCCCGCCACTCTCGGTACCGCAATACCAAACTAAGGGATTAACGGTGCATCGATCAATACAATACACGTTGGAATGATCCGATATTAAGACATTGGCATCGTTGGCCGAATACTTTACATTAAAATGGCGTTTGGGCCCCAGAAATTCCCAAGGCTGTGTACCGCCCCGCATATTTTGTGCGCGTTGAATGCGCTCGGAGGCGGTAGGCATTTCGATATATCCGACTTCGTTAATGTAAGGGGCAATATAACGGCGCCAGCGTTTGTACCAGCGGGTATAATCGTCGTGTTTTTCTTTTCTTTCGGCAAAATAGAGGTTGCGTCCCTCGTCCACTTTAAACACATAGGGATTGTCGGAATACATTTCCTTAACCCAAGCGGGTATGCTTGGATCGTTGGCGTTAATTTTAGGTTCGGGATAAAAATACTGACTCCATGCTGCCATATTAAATTGAAGGAGCAGGAATACTGTGCAGATGTGCCGCATCGTGGTTAAAGAAATTTAGTAAAACGTACCTTTATTAGAGGTTTTTAAGCTCATTTGCCAAGGAAGTGAGTGCCGACTTGGCATCGCCGAAAAGCATGCTGGTTTTGGGATGGTAAAACAGCGGATTGTCGATACCGGCATATCCGGCATTCATCGAACGCTTGTTCACCACAACGTGAGCGGCTTCTTCAACATTCAAAACGGGCATACCGTAAATAGGACTTGATGGATCGGTTTTGGCCGCTGGATTTACCACGTCGTTAGCACCCACTACCAATACTACATCGGTGCTTGAAAACTCGGGATTTATTTCTTCCATCTCCACAAGTTTATCGTAATCAACCGACGATTCGGCGAGCAACACATTCATGTGACCGGGCATGCGTCCGGCAACGGGATGGATGGCGTATTTTACTTCAACCCCTCGGCTTTCGAGGATTTGTTCGATCTCGTGAATTACATGTTGAGCCTGTGCTACTGCAAGGCCATAACCGGGCACGATAACCACCTTGCGCGAATAATTCATCAATACGGCAAGATCGGCCACGTTAATATCTTTTACTGTACCC
>JBILCR010000259.1:0-3845 GCA_044353055.1 Flavobacteriales bacterium | reverse complement strand
GAAACGGATGTTTTTTCGAAGCCTTATAATGATGGTCGGAATGCTGAGGCATTTTAAATAGTAATAATTGCCCTAAACGATAATCGGAAATCCACGAATAGACATGTAACCCACATTCAAACGTGCCCGATTTTTCCATCCTGCGCATTAAACTATAATATTTCACATAGTTGATGATTTATAAAAGCAGAATTCTGGTAAAAGAAGCCATGAGGCAAAGTGCCGCTGCTACTATTCCGAAAGCAAACCAGACAGCAACTCCTGATATGATTTGGACTAATTTAATCCAGCGCATTTCGATTTAAATAGTGCTAAAATAAATATTAAAAATTAGCAAGTTAATTCTGAGTCTTCCCTGCTATCTTTGTTTTTTATCGTCAAAGCCATGTTGCGTATTGTTTGTTCGCTGGTAGTATTGATTGCTGCTTTTATCATGTTTAAGCCAAATTCTGGTGATTTTCCCATCCCGAGTAATGGCAAAACTAAGATCCTATTTAAGAAGGAGCATGAAAGTGAGTGGGAGGAGTTTAAAGAGCGCGAAGATTGGATAAATCGCATGCATCGGGCGGCTCCGGGGTTTGACTGGCGCGAATCGGACCGATTGTTTCGACTTAAACGCTATAATGAAGGTGTTAAAGGAAAAGCCAAGAACAGCAGAAATGAAACGGTATTAATTGCAGATGGAATATTGCAAGGGCATTGGGTTGAAAAAGGAAGTAGAAACAACGCTGGGCGCACACGAATGGCTGATTACGATACGTTGGAGCATAAAATTTATGTTATTTCTGATGGCGGAAATGTGTGGAAAGGAAATTTAGACGGTTCGCAATGGGAAAATCTGAACGACCAATTTCAGATTACCGATGGTTCATTTATTCGCCTAATTCGGTTAGGTACACTCAAGCGTATTTTTGTCGGAAGATGGGGTAAAAGCGGGTTTTACAGCGATGATGAGGGGATTACTTGGACCGAGACAAGTGGTTTTGAAGAACTCACCACCTATCAGCACTCGATTGAGCGCTTCGTTGTTGCCGATGATAGTATTTCAACCGTTTATGCGCTCGCCTCGGCACCACGTTTAAGTGGTACTCAAAATGCTCTTTGGATTTACCGCTCCATAAATCAAGGAGAAAGCTTCGAGCGCTATTTAGAAGTTCCTCAATCCACAGGTATTTCAAGAGGTAATGCAGACATCTGGATGCCGCGTTACGGATATTCCGATCCAATTGTTGTGATAAATAATGCCAGTTATCGATTGAATGTTGCCGACAGTTCATGGACGTCCTTAGGGCAGCTTGATGTAAATTCCTCGGGGTATTGCATGCTCGCTGGGCAACTCGAAGAAAGCGGCAACCTGCGCTTATTTTGCTATTTAAACAAAAAAATTTACCGTTCTACCGATGGTGGTCAATCTTGGGAGTTTAGGCTTAATCTAAACAGGGATCCCTTCTTCAAAACCAGCTTTTCGGCATCTGTTACTCAAAACGATGTTATTTATTTTGGCGATGTAGAATGCTACCGATCGTTGGATGGCGGATATGATTGGACAAAAATTTCTGATTGGCCCGAGTACTACGGCAGTACCTATAACAGGCTGCATGCCGATATACCTTCGGTGAATTGCCTTTTGGATGAAGACGGTAATGAGTTTCAATTGATCAATACCGATGGTGGTATTTATTATTCCGAAAGCAATCTTCAAGTGGTGGATAATTTGTCGCTCGAAGGCTTAAATATTAGCCAATATTATGGCCAATATACCGCACGGTACGATACCAATATGTTGTTTGTTGGTTCGCAGGATCAAGGGTATCAGGTTTCAACTGCTGATAACGGAGGTATATTGGAGATGGAACAAGTTATTAGTGGCGATTACGGGCATTTAGTGAGCTCAAATGATGGAGGTAGTTTATGGATGGCGTATCCTGGATTTGCCGTGTTTTATCCTGTCGCGTCAGAAACTTCTCAAAGTTATTCATGGGATTTTAACGGAGCGAATGCACTTTGGATTCCACCGCTCATGCCCGACCCTGATGATCCTACTATTTGTTTTGTGTCGATGGGTGCTCAAATTAAACGGCTTGTTTTTAATGGGGCTGAGATTTTGGCTGAAGACTGGCCCGGTTTTTTTTCGGGAGGTGTTTCGGCAATGGCTGTTTCGCCTTTGGATCACAATCGATGGTATGTATTAACAGAGTCGGGGCGATTTTTTAGATCGCTCGACCGGGGCCTAACCTGGACAAGCATCATAATCAGTAACGGGCCGGGCGCCAATTATTTATATGGGGCCACCATTTGGCCGTCAACTGTGAATAAAGACGTGGTTTATGTTGGAGGGAGCGGATATTCGAATCCGCCGGTTTTTAAAACCGAGGATAATGGTGCGAGTTTTACTCCGATGAGCCAAGGCTTACCCAATACCATGGTCTTTAGGATGAGCGGCTGTCCTGGTGATGAATTTTTATTTGCTGCAACCGAGCTTGGACCTTACGTTTATGTGCCATCAAGTTTAACGTGGCACTATTTGGGAGGCGATTCGGCACCCGATCAGTCGTATTGGTGGGTTGAGTATATAAGCGAAATGAAAACAGCGCGATTCTCTACCTACGGTAGGGGTATTTGGGATTTCAAGATTACCAGTCCCTTAAGTGTGCAAGCACTTAAGCAGGAAAATCTGTTGATTTATCCAAATCCTGCAAAAGAATTTATCATGATAAAAGGGCTTATTTCATCCGAAAATGCAGTAGTTAAAGTGTATGGTCTGGATGGAAAAATTCTTAAATCAGGTAGTATAAAAACAGGAGAGCCTTTATTCTTTGATATGCCATTGTCAAAAGGAATGTATCTGGTCGCCATAGAACGCAAAGGCAAGGCTGCCCAAGTTCAGCGCCTCTTCATACGTTAAGGTTAATCGTCATTTTAATCACGCGAGCAATTTAATTCAAGCGTATCAGGAAGGTTAGCACGGTAATTCAATTCCTGTGCATCCAATGTAGCCTTTCTGCCACAAGTCTCGGGATATTCATCAACCACATTTCCGGTGTTAACAGAAGTGGTTTTACACGACATGCATTTTCTGCAGGATGTAAAAGCGACTAATGCTGCTATAGCCGCAAGGGAAAATAATTGTCTCATTGGTGGTAATTGTTTCATTGGTAGTTAAATTTCAAGCTCGTTAAATTTGCATGGCAAATTTGTCTACTTTTGCAAAAAAAATCACAAACTATGAAAAAATTCTTAGCCCTTGCTGCCATCGTAGTAGCTCTTGCTTCTTGCAAGAAAGATTACACTTGTGAGTGTACAGCCACTATCTTTGGTGTTACTGACACTGAAACATTGACTTTTGAAGATGCAACAAAAGCAGAAGCAGAAGACTCTTGCAATACTGCAAATGCTGCATACCAACTTTTTGGTGGCTCTTGCGAGTTGCAATAATTAAATAATTAATTATAATTAAGCCGGCCTATGCCGGCTTTTTTTATGAAATTAATCTACCCCATACGCAATCTTACGCTGATAATTATACCCCTACTGGGGATATATTTCGGCATTCGAAATATTGATTTTTTCGATTATCTGCTCACCGATCTTGGTCTAGCATCTTGGACTTTGGCACCTTATATAACTAGGTTATTATTGGGATTATTGCCCGCATGCATTGCGCTTTCATTTGCCTTTCCGAAATACAGTATTAAATTATTTAGACTTTATGCCTTAATTGCCTTATTTATAGGTGTTATATCTCTTTATTCCACCATAAATTTCAACGTGGATCGCTGTTATTTTTGTTTTTTCGAAAAGTATCGAATTTCTCCCCTGCAGTCTTTAGTTTGGCTATTTCTTTC
>JBILCR010000258.1:0-3851 GCA_044353055.1 Flavobacteriales bacterium | reverse complement strand
GGCATTGTATCGTTTGGATGTGCCAACGATTCGCTTGCGGGTGAAGGAGAGCTCTTGTACATTACCGGAATACAGCCGGGAGAATCTATTTGGATGCGCGTTTACGATACCGGTGCTGCGCCTTTAGCTGATGGTACTTTTTATTTGTGCGCTTGGTTTGATCCGGCAATTTTCGGAGGCGGAAACGACGAGTGTTCAGGAGCAACTGTAATTCAGGCCGGTCAAATATGCAGCCCTGTGCAATCTACTTTGATAGGTGCTACGCAATCCTTGCCACTTACCACGTGTGCAGGTACCAATACCGATGATGTTTGGTTTGAAATTGTAGCGGCAGACACAGCCTTTACCTTCGAGCTCCAATCGTTGGGTGTTAATTTAGACGCGGTGGCCGAATTTTTCTTTTCTCCAACCGGAACATGCAGCGACTTGGTAAGTTTTGGTTGTTTGGATGAAACGGCTAACGGGGGTGCCGAAACGGTTGATATTACCGGTTTGATGCCTGGAATGTCAATTTGGGTGCGTGTGTACGATTATTTTTCTGCTGCAGTGGTTGATCCTGATTTTACTGTTTGTGCTTACTGGAACCCCGACCAGATTTTTGATAACGACGAATGCCTCGGGGCAGTATCATTAAATACGGGCACTACGTGCAATCCTGTAGCTTTCTCAGTGTCTAATGCCACCGGATCATTGCCCACTTCATCATGTTCGCCTGGCGGATTGGTGCAGGCCGATGTATGGTTTTCATTTGTGGCGCAATCAACGGCAGCTCGTATTAATGTAGCAGCCGTTAATGGAAGCGACCCGGTTATTCAATACTTCTCAGGTGCCTGCGGAAATTTGGTATCGCGCGGCTGTTCCGATTTCTTTATTGAAGGTTTTGATGAAAATTTAACGGCAACCGGTTTAATTATTGGTCAGACGTATTTTGTGCGTGTTTATGATTACCGTGGTACCGCTAGTCCGGCTACAGATTTTACAATCTGTGTTACAGATCTGAGCACTCCTACCAACGATAATTGTGCCGGGGCAATTCAGCTGCCAACCTTGCCGGCGGGTGAATCTACTTATACTTATTACACCACGGCACTTGCAACACAATCACAAGCTGGATGCTCGGGCAATGCCAACGATGATGTTTGGTTTAGCTTTGTTGCCGGCCAAAATCCTGCAGGCACAACCATTGAGGTTGGCGGAGATCTCGATTTTGCATCAGTATTTCAAGTGTTTTCGGGATCATGTGGAAATTTGGTGCCCGTTCAGTGTGTTAATGCCGTAACTACTGGTGCTTATGATACCGAAAGTCAGTTGTTTACAGCTTTGACTGCGGGTCAAACCTATTTTGTTCGTGTTTACGATTTCGATGCATCGGTAACCAATAGCACGTTTTATATTCGTGTTACCGGAACGCCGGCTCCATGTAACATTCAGAACCCTGTAGCCGCAGCTCAAGGAAATACTACTATTTGTAGCAATTCTTTTGTGAATTTACTAACGCCAACGGTAACTGGATATGCATACCAATGGCAGTTTAATGGCGCCCCAATTACTGGAGCAACGGGAAGTGTTTATGCTGCTTCAAACGCGGGTAACTACACCGTTCAAATCACCGACCTTCAGGGATGTACCGCTGTGTCAAATTCCGTTACGGTTAATGTTAACATTGCTCCAGTGGTAACGCTCGAAATTAATCCTGCTCAAACCTGTGTGGGTGCATCTGTTGAATTAACAGGCGGAACTCCTTCCGGTGGCTTATACGAAGGCAACAACGTAAGCAATAATACGTTCGTGTCTATTAATGCCGGCAGCTTCCCTGTAACGTATTCTTATACGGATCCAAACGGATGTATATCAACTGCATCTGATGTTATCCAGGCCGTTATTTGTACGGGTATCGAACTTGCCGAAGGCGCCATTCGGGTATATCCAAACCCAACACGAAGCGAATTGTGGATTGAATTGGATGCAAACGCAGGAATTTCACGTGTTTCTTTATTCGATTTAAGTGGCCGCGTGATAATGGATCAGTCAATTTTGGGAGGCAACAAAACGCTTCTCAATTTAGACAAGGTAGCACCGGGCATTTACCAAATTCAGGTTATTGATTCCTCAAACAATAAGGCCGTTAAGAAGATTGTTGTTTCGGAATAACCGTATCCGTTTTTAAAAAGTTAAAGGGGACGTCTTTGTAAAAGAACGTCCCCTTTTCTTATTAATTTTAACAGTCAACCTATCCTTTTTTAGGTTAATTTTGCGCTCCTTAAAAAGTTTTAAGTTATGATCAAAGCGATCAATTCCATATTGGGTAAAATTATAGGCAGTAAATCCGACCGCGATCTTAAAGAAATTAAGCCGCTACTCGACAAAATTGCATCCATTTATCCTACGCTTGCAGGCGAATCAAACGACCAGTTGCGTCAGCGTACCACAAATTTCAGAACCCTCATTCAGGATCAGCTCTCCGAAAGACGAGCAAAAATTGCTTCAATTAATGCCCTTGTCGAGGCAAACCCCGAAATGGATGCCTTTGAAAAGGAGCGTAATTTTGAGGAGCTCGACAAAATAAAAAAGGAGATTACAGCCGAAATTGAGAAAATTTTAATTGAAATTTTACCCGAAGCCTTTGCCGTTGTTCGCGAAACCGCAAGGCGCCTCACAGAAAACCAGACAATCTCGGTTCGGGCAACCGAATACGATCGCGAGCTTGCGTCTGCAAAGGATTATGTGAATATTGATGGTGAACAGGCGCTTTGGTCCAACAGCTGGATGGCCGCAGGAAATAAAATTATCTGGGATATGGTGCACTACGATGTGCAGCTTATTGGAGGTATTATGCTGCATAAAGGTAAAATATCGGAGATGGCCACCGGTGAGGGTAAAACCCTTGTGGCCACGCTACCGGTTTATTTGAATGCGCTTCCAGGAGAGGGTGTACATGTGGTAACGGTAAACGATTATCTCGCTCGCCGAGATGCCGAGTGGATGGGCCCTTTATATGAATTTCATGGTTTGCGGGTAGATTGTATCGATAAACATCAACCCAATTCGATGAACAGACGCAGAGCGTATGCAGCCGACATTACGTTTGGTACCAATAATGAGTTTGGTTTTGATTACCTGCGCGACAATATGGCCCGAAGCCCCGAAGAATTGGTGCAACGCGGTCATAATTATGCCATTGTGGATGAGGTCGACTCCGTATTAATCGACGATGCGCGTACACCACTCATTATTTCGGGTCCTACTCCAAAGGGCGAGAATCAGGAGTTTTTTGCCTTAAAGCCCCGTATTGAGAAACTGGTAAACGCCCAAAAAACATACGTTTCGAGTGCTTTGAACGATGCTAAAAAATTATTCGGGCAGGATGATAAAGCATCCGGCTTAGCGCTACTGCGTGCGCACAGAGGCTTACCTAAGAGTAAACCCTTAATCAAGTATCTGAGCGAGCAGGGTACCCGCACATTGTTGCAGAAAACCGAGAATTTTTACTTGCAGGATCAGGCTCGCGAAATGAAAAAGGTAGATGCTGAGCTTTACTTCGTGATCGATGAAAAGAACAATTCTATCGAATTGACCGAAAAGGGCCTTGAGCTTATAACCGGAGTAAGTGAGGATACAAACTTTTTTGTGATGCCTGATGTGGGCAGCGAAATAGCCCTGATTGAAAAGTCAGAGTTTAGCCATGAAGAAAAATTGAACCGTAAAGAAGAATTGCTCCGCGATTTCGCGATTAAATCGGAGCGTATTCACACTATTAATCAGCTGCTTAAGGCTTACACACTCTTTGAGATTGACGTTGAGTATGTAGTGATGGACGGTAAAGTGAAGATTGTGGATGAGCAAACAGGACG
>JBILCR010000257.1:0-3857 GCA_044353055.1 Flavobacteriales bacterium | reverse complement strand
AAGGGCAATGCCGAATCGAAACTGATTGATGAAGTAACGGTTTTGTTTACCGATTTCAAAGGGTTTACCCAATTATCGGAGCAATTCACACCACAGGAGCTTGTTGCGGAAATCAACGAATGTTTTTCGGCATTCGATCAGATTATGATCACGCACAATGTTGAGAAGATAAAAACGATTGGCGATTCATACATGGCTGCCGGTGGCTTACCAACATCCAATAAAACCCATGCAGAAGATGTAATTCAAGCAGCACTCGAGATACAGCAATACATGGCAGACTATACAAAAGCCCGCGAGGAAGCCGGAAAATTGTTTTTTGAGATCAGAATTGGTGTGCATTCAGGACCGGTCGTTGCCGGAATTGTGGGCATTAAGAAATTCGCCTACGACATTTGGGGCGATACCGTAAACACAGCGAGCAGGATGGAAAGCAGCGGAGAAGTAGGGAAGGTTAATGTTTCAGAATCAACATACAACTTAACCCAAGATAAATTCAACTTTACCTACCGGGGGAAAATAGCTGCCAAAGGAAAGGGCGAAATCAGCATGTATTTTGTGGAGCAAAAATCGCAGCAGGTATAGGCACATATAGCGCCGGCTTCTAACCACCAAAAAACGGTAAGGGAATCTTCGCAGATTTGTTTTTTTGCTCTTCCCGAACAAGCATAGCCCTTTTCGTGTTACTTTTGCATTCTATTTAGAACGATTTTAAACAAGAAGCAATGGGCTCCGAAAGCAATGTGATGCTATCCATCAGAGATTTACACGCTCGTGTAGAGGAGAAAGAAATATTAAAAGGATTTAACCTCGATGTGCGTCCGGGCGAAGTGCACGCCATCATGGGCCCAAACGGCTCAGGTAAATCTACTTTGGCTTCGGTGCTGGCCGGCCGCGACGATTATGAAGTAACGTCGGGCTCGGTGCTGTTCGAAGGCAAAGAGCTGCTTGAGCTCGAACCCGAAGACCGTGCCCGCGAAGGAATCTTCCTGGCATTTCAATACCCGGTGGAAATACCCGGTGTGAGCATTACCAATTTCCTAAAAACGGCTATCAGCGAACAGCGCGAATACCGAGGACTTCCGCCTATGGAACCTAAGGAATTCTTGCAGATGATGAAGGAGAAAAAAGCCATTGTCGAAATCGACACCAACCTTACCAACCGTGCGGTGAACGAAGGCTTTTCGGGGGGTGAGAAAAAGCGCAACGAAATCTTCCAGATGGCCATGCTCAATCCGAAGCTTTCCATTTTAGACGAAACCGACTCGGGACTCGATATCGACGCCCTGCGTGTTGTGGCAACCGGCGTTACCCGCCTCAAACGCCCCGATAACGCCTGTATCGTAATTACGCACTACCAGCGCTTGCTCGATTACATCGTGCCCGATTTTGTGCACGTAATGTTCGACGGCCGCATCGTTAAGTCGGGAACGCGCGAACTAGCGCTCGAACTCGAAGAAAAAGGCTACGATTGGATCCGCAAAGAACATGCAACGGTATAAGCAACATGGAAACGAAACTTAGTCCGCACGCACTTACCGAGCGCTTTTTAGCCGAAGCCGAGGCCATACATGAATCGGCTTCAGATAGTAATCCTCTTTTACAGGAACTTCGTTCTAAAGCGCTCGACTCGTTTCGCAAACAGGGTATTCCTACCAAGAAAACAGAAGAGTACCGCTACATCGATTTTGTGCGTTTTCTGCACGACGATATGCGCATTGAAGCAGCAAAGCCTGAGCTGCGTCCTTCCTTTGAAGCCCATTCTTTAATTGATTTTACTGCACCCATTTTGGTGTTGGTAAACGGATATTTCGAACCTTCACTTTCGTGCAATTGCGAAGGAATTACAGCACTTTCCATTGCTGATGGAATAGCTCAGCGCAATGCCGATGTGCTTTCGCATCTGGGTTTGGTTGCCGAACTTGGGCAGGATCCTTTTATCGATTTGAATACCGCGTGCTTTCGCGACGGGCTTTTCCTGAAGCTTGAAAAGAGAAGTCAAGCAGAGCGGCCCATTCAAGTTATTCAATTGGGCTCCGCTCTTACTCCTCTTTTATTTAATCCGCGCATTCTCGTGCTTGCTGAGAAGGGCTGCGATGCCAATTTGGTGTGCCTTACTTTAGCGGGAGTCAATTCCGAACTCACGTTTTCGAATTCGGTAATTGAACTGCATCTTGAAGAACAGGCTCAAATACGGCTTGTTTCCATTCAGCAGGATGCTGGTTTAAGCACGGTTACCAACACCGTAGCTCATATAGCGAAAGGAGCAAATCTGCAGCATGTGAGTGTGTCGCTCGAAGGACAGCTCATCCGCAACAACGTGCAGGCAGTACTTACCGAATCGGGCAGCGAAGCCAATCTATTCGGATATTATCATCCCACCGAAAATTCTATTTTCGATAACCATACTCTAGTAGATCACCGCCAAGCGCATTGCCAGAGCAATGAATTATACAAAGGTGTGGTGGATGGAAAAGCAACGGCCATTTTCAACGGAAAAATATTTGTGCGTAAAAACGCGCAAAAAACCAATGCCTTTCAGAGCAATAAAAACATTCTTTTAAGTGCTGATGCTACGGTGAATACCAAACCGCAGCTCGAAATTTATGCCGATGATGTGAAATGTTCGCATGGATCTTCTACCGGATTGCTCGATCCCGACCAGCTATTTTATCTGCGTGCCCGCGGTATATCATTGCCCAAGGCAAAGGCTCTTTTGCTGCATGCTTATGCCGGCGAGATCTTAAATAGTGTGTCATCTGATTTTCATCGTGATGCATTGCGAGCGTATCTCGAAAAACGTTTCGAATCGTAGTTGATGATGAAATCGTTTGACATTTCCAGCATTCGGGCCGACTTTCCCATTTTATCCTCAGAGGTGAATGGCAAACCGCTGGTATACCTCGATAATGGAGCAACTTCGCAAAAACCGATTCAGGTAATTGATGCCATCTCGAATTTTTACAAAACATCAAACGCCAATATTCACCGCGGTGTGCACGAACTGAGTCAGCGTGCTACCGATGCCTATGAGCAGGCAAGAGCACAGATAGCCACCTTTATCAATGCCCGCGAATCGGCAGAGATTGTATTTACTCGAGGCACCACCGAAGGCATAAATCTCGTAGCGCAAACCTGGGGTAGGAATTACTTAAAGGAAGGCGATGAAATTGTGGTTACGGCCATGGAACATCACGCCAACATTGTACCCTGGCAGATGGTGTGCGAAGAAACCGGAGCCGTATTGCGTGTTATTCCAATAAACGATGACGGTACGGTCATTCTTGATGAAGCCCGCAAGCTCATCGGTGCGCGTACCCGAATGCTCAGTGTGATGCACGTTTCGAACGCATTGGGAACCATCAATCCTGTAGATGAACTCCTTGCCATGGCACGCGAGGTGGGAGCAATGACGATGCTAGATGGTGCGCAGGCTGTACCGCATTTTACGGTAGATGTGCAAGCGCTCGATTGCGATTTCTGCGTGTTTTCGTCGCACAAAATGCTCGGGCCTTCGGGCATCGGAGTATTATACGGCAAACGCAGTTTACTCGAACAGATTCCGCCTTTTCAGGGTGGTGGCGATATGATTAAGACGGTGCGTTTCAGCGGAACCGAGTATGCCGATGTGCCCTTGAAATTCGAAGCCGGAACGCCCAATATCGAAGGAGCCATTGGCTTAATGGCGGCACTTGCGTATTGGAACGAACTTGATCACACGGCCCTTGCAGCTCACGAACAGCATTTATTGCAAACGGCCACTCAAAAACTGGAGGACATCCCCGGCTTGCGCATTATTGGTACGGCACCTCGCAAAGTGCCGGTTATTTCTTTTTTAATCGATACGCTCCATCCTT
>JBILCR010000256.1:0-3860 GCA_044353055.1 Flavobacteriales bacterium | reverse complement strand
TGATTGTTAGAACAACCAGAAAACGCTGCCAATACTAAGGCAAAACAAATTGTTTTAAAGGCGCTACGAAGCATAATTACCAATAGCAAACCTAATTAAAATAATATAATTACCAAAGAACTAGCGCTTTATTTTTTTGATAATTCCGGTGGTTGAATAGCCCTCGCTCAATGAAATAATCTCCACCTTTCCGCCATGTGCCAAAGTTTCTTTTGCACCAACTATAGTTTCCAGGGAATAATCGCCACCTTTAATCAAAACATCAGGCAGAATAAGTTCAATAAGGCGCAATGGGGTGTCTTCTTCAAAAGCCACAATATAGTCGGTGAAGCTAAGGCATGCCAGCGCATATGCACGGTCGCTCACCTTGTTTAGTGGTCGCTCCGGACCTTTAAGCCGACTCACTGATGCATCCGAGTTGAGTCCGATAATGAGGTAATCGGCCAATGATGAGGCTTTTAAAAGATAATCTAAATGTCCACGATGCAGAATGTCGAAGCACCCATTTGTAAAAGCAATCGTCTTTACGTCTTTTCGGGCTTGCTCACAAAAAGCCAAAAGTGCTTCGGTAGTAAGTATCTTTTGCTCGGGGGCTGTAGCACTATGCATGGACCGTTTTTTTTCTTCTGTAAATCGTAAAAAACAACAAAGACAGGGCTCCTGTACAAACGGTCATTAAAAATTGACCGCTGTGCACAATGGTGGCAAATACCAAACCGGGGTGCAACATAGTTCCGGTAACCGGATCCAAACTTGGCCCAATACCGTATATTAACAGTGCTTTCTCAACCAGATAATGGAAGGCTCCAAATCCCCCCTGAACAGGGGCGGTCATTCCTAAACCTCCAACTACCATCAAAAATAAGCCATCAAATGCATTGAGTAATTGCGTGGGTTCATAAGAGAAAACACATACCCATGTCATTAAAAAGTAATTAAACCATATGAAAAGTGTATGGAAGATAAACCAGCCCTTTTTCTTCATTTTAAATAAGGTTCCCAATCCTTGTGGGATACCCTTAAGAAAGGCCATAAGTTTTACGAAACGTTCTGACGTTATAATCTTTTTGCGAAAAACCAAAAAGAGCAATACTCCAATGCCAGCGATGGCAAGTGCGGCAATTATGATGATGGTGCGGAGCTCAGACGAATTAGCGTTTGCTTGTTGTTTGGGGTTCCAAATTTCTTGAAGAAAAAATGTTCCAAAAACATCCCATTGAGAGGCTAACACAAGGATTATAAGCGAAAACAGCATCAACAGGTCGATTAACCGCTCCAGAATAACGGTTCCAAACGATTGATTTACCGGAACCGAATCGCTTTGATGGAGTATGGTGCAGCGCACTACTTCGCCCATTCGGGGAAAGGCAATATTGGCAAAGTATCCGATGGAGACGCCATAAAAACAATGTAAAAAGCTCGGCGTATATCCCAAGGGTTCGAGCAATAAACGCCAGCGCCACGCTCTTGATGACATGGCTGCAATGCCGCAGGCAATTGAAAGACCAATCCATCCAAAATGGGCGTGGCGTATTTCCTGCCACATCCATTTAAAATCAACATTTTTAAATACCAGAAAAATGAGCAGAAATGCTATGGCCAAAAAAATGTAGTTTCTGTAAGCAGGTTTAATGGCCATGCTGAATCGTTACCTTAGCGTGTTGGTGGTACTATCAGGAAAAATAACCCAGGGCACAAATGTTTTCGCATCCTCAAAATCCATGTGTGCGTATGAAACCACAATCACCACATCACCAACACTAACCTTACGTGCAGCAGGTCCGTTAAGGCAAATAACACCACTGTTGCGTTCGCCTTTGATGATGTAGGTTTCGAATCGTTCGCCATTATTCACATTAAGCACCTGGACTTTTTCATTTTCAATCATATTGGCAGCTTCCAATAATGCCTCATCAATGGTAATGCTTCCTATATAATTGAGATCGGCCTGTGTTACAGTTACCCGGTGAATTTTTGATTTTAAAACTTCAATAGTCATATTCAACGCACAAATCTAATCGAATTAACGCTTTACCCAAATTGTTTTAAAGGGCTATATTATCAATAAGTCGTATGCCCTCAATTTTTAAAGCCAAGGCAAGAACATCGGCATTGTCGCCTTCCATTTTATAGGTCATTAGGGTTTCTGCATCCAAGGCTTCCAGATATTCCAAGGTAAAGGGTTCGCGGTTAAGAACTTCACGTCCTTCTTGCAAAAGGACATCTTTTGAAATACTATTCCATCGCTCTTGAATGCCGCTTAGTGTTGTAAAAATTTGTCGCGCCTGTATGCGCGCTTGAGCACTGAGGCGTTCATTGCGTGAGCTCATGGCTAAACCGCCCGGTTCGCGTAACGTAGGGCAGCCCATTACTTGAATGTCGGTATGCAGCGCCGCAATCATTTTTCGAAGAATTACAAGCTGCTGGAAATCTTTTTCTCCGAGAAAAATGATATTGGGTTGTATCAAATTAAGTAGGTTATTAACTACGGTAATAACTCCCTTAAAGTGTCCCGGCCTGAAGGCTCCTTCCAATATGGTATCCAGACCGTTTAAGTCGAAATCGAGCAGCTTTGTGCCTTCGGGATAAATATCTTGATATTCTGGAATAAACAATGCGTCCGGTGGATTGCTTTGTAAAGCATCAATATCCCGTTCTAATGTTCGGGGGTATTTTTCGAAATCTTCAGGATCGTTAAATTGTGTTGGATTCACAAAAATGCTCATCAGGCTCTTGGCCGCATGGTGTTTTGATTGAGCCAATAAAGAAAGATGTCCGGCATGCAAAGCGCCCATAGTAGGCACAAAACCAAGCGATTGATTGTTTTTTTTTGCCGAAGCAACGTATTCAATCACTTCATCTCTGCTGCGTAATACCACCATGTAGCTAACGGATTAATGCAATGAATAAAAAAATAGTTCATCTAAGAATCGGTAAATCCGTTATTTAGACGTTTTAAAGGCGCAAAGCTATACCAAAGTACTTGAAAAGTCCGAAAATTTTTTCTTAATTTTACAGTCCTAAAATTTGCTTTGCATGCAGCGTATTTCACATACGAATAAAAATCAGGTTTTCCCATTACCTTCTGCAGCAGGACAAGTTCCACTCACAAACTCCCAATCACGATGAAAAAGACAAGAGTTCTCTTTGTTTCTCAGGAGATCATGCCCTATTTGCCCGAATCTCACATGTCGCGAACGGCACGCGAACTTCCGCAAGCAATTCAAGAGCGTGGCAAGGAAATAAGAACATTCATGCCGCGATATGGCAATATTAATGAACGTAGAAATCAACTGCATGAGGTTATTCGTCTTTCGGGAATGAATCTTATAATCGACGATAACGATCAGCCGCTCATCATTAAGGTAGCTTCCATTCAGGCGGCCCGCATGCAGATTTATTTTATCGATAATGAAGAGTACTTCCAGCGTAAAGCGGTTGTTACCGATAAAAACAATCAGTACTTTGAAGATAACGACGAACGTATGTTGTTCTTTTGTAAAGGAGTGCTCGAAACGGTTAAAAAGTTAGGATGGTCGCCCGATGTTATTCACTGCCACGGTTGGATGACCGCACTCTTGCCTGTTTTAGTCAAAACCAAATATAAAGACGATCCACTTTTTTCGGAAAGTAAGATTGTGTACTCCTTGTATAATGATGGTTTTAGCCCCTCGCTAGATAAACGTTTGGCTGAAAAACTCAATATGGATGGGATTTCGCCTCAAGAGTCGGATTTATTAAATAATCCTGATTATGATTCTTTGATGCGTCATGCTATATCCTTTTCTGACGGTGTAGTTGAAACGGAGAGTGGCGTAAACCCACAATTGCTTCAATTTGGCCGCGAGCTCAAAAAGCCT
>JBILCR010000255.1:0-3888 GCA_044353055.1 Flavobacteriales bacterium | reverse complement strand
TTAATCAAACGATGTTCGACAGAATACATTGAGATACTTTTTGGATTTTCATTTCCCTCAATTTGCAGATGAGCCAAATCTTCCACAGGATTTGGGAAGATGAGCACTTCAGAATTAAGCATCTGAAGCTTTGGATGTGTTCCCAATAATAAGTCATTTCTAAAATTCTCAATAACGAAGCGCATAGCAGTGGCTTGTTCCTTGGTGAACATATTCATGCAGTTTTCATCCGTGTAATCCATGTAATTTTCAATCTGATCGGGTAAGTCGCCTGGGCCATCGTTGCACGTATTGGATGAATAATCGCACGTTTGCTGTTGGGCTTCACCAGTTGTTGGGGTATCATCCAACCCATCATCAACCGAACAGTCTCCATCGCCCCAAATATGACGCAAGCCTAGGTAATGTCCCACTTCATGCGTGGCAGTGCGTCCTTTGCTAATTGTGGCAAACGTTGCGTCGGGATTATCGATACTCCCTACAATTTGATAGTGCAGCACTACCCCATCGTATTGTGGCTGTTCGGCCCCCGAACCTTGCGGCCAGTTTGGGGCACCCTCGGGTGGTGTAGCAAAGCCCAATATAAAAGGAACATTCAAAATAGGTATCGCCATGTTGCATACCCAAATGTTTAAATAGTGGTTCACATCCCAGGCATCGATACCGCCTGCAGAAGTAGTTTTCATATCGGTCATACTTAACCAAAATGAACCCACATCGGTTTGCGTGCGCGTGATGCCGTTGGTAGGATTCCCTTGCGGATCCCATTCGGCCAGAAAAAACTCTATGCCTGTAGAAGAAGCTACCGGAAGAAATTCGGGTCGCGTATTGATGGTGTCCTCATTTAGGCGAGCATAATCACGATTTAAAATGTCTAATTGTTCAAAAAGCTTTTCATCGCTTACATTCTGCTCATCATTTCCGTAAACCACATGAAAAACAACCGGAATTCTTAGCGTTTCTTCATTTCGGGAGCTCGGGTTATTACGCACATACGTTTCAATAGAACGATACATTTCTTCTTGACGGCTTAGGTATGAGGCATCCTGCTGCGAACGATAGTGCTGATACACATCCATACCGCATCGATACGATTGTTGCGCGAAAAAAGAAGCGTAATTAATTAAAAAACAAAAAAGTAGAAGGTAATTTTTATTCATCGTTTCGATTAATTTTTTTTGTGAAATTAATTAATCGCAGAATAAAAGAGCCCCGGTTATAAAAAATCTTTACACACTTCTTCGGCCACTACCTTTCCTGAGATAAGCGCGGGAGGTACGCCCGGTCCGGGAACGGTTAATTGTCCGGTATAATATAAATTTTCTAGCTTTTTATTTTTGCATGAGGGTTTTAAATTGGCCGTTTGCATGAGCGTATTGGCCAAACCATAAGCATTGCCCCTGAAAGAATGATAATCAGCAACAAAATCTGTATAGGCATACGAACGATAATAGTCAATTTTTGATTGAAGTTCCTGTCCCGTTAAGCGTTCCATACGTTCCAAAACCTTTTTAAAATACGATTCGCGGATCTCCTCAGTATCCTCAAGATTGGAGGCTACAGGAATCAGAACAAACATATTTTCATGGCCTTCGGGTGCTCCACTGGGGTCGGTTTTGGTGGTTAACGACACATAAAACAATGGGGCCGAAGGCCATTGCGGATGTGTGTAAATTTCAGTAGCATGTTGATCCAAAGATTCGTCAAAAAACAGCGTGTGATGCGGCATTCCCCCGTCAATTTTAGCATTCAGGCCTACATAGTAGATTAAACATGAAGGAGCCATAACACGCTTTTTCCAATAAGAGGTAGAGTAATTACGGAAATGTGCAGGCAATAATGCCTGTTCGGTATGATGGTAATCGGCAGACGACACTACTACGTCGGCATCAAACCAACGATCGCCCGAGCGCACCGCCTTAATTGAATTTGCACTGAAGCGGAACTCATCGGCTGGAGCGTTATAAATAAATTCCACTCCTTGTTTTTGAGCTACTTTCACCATCGCCTTAACAATCTCATACATCCCTCCCTCCGGAAACCAGGTCCCCAAGGCCATATCGGCATAATTCATCAAACTATACAATGCCGGTGTGTTGCCCGGCAGCGCACCTAAAAACAACACCGGAAACTCCATCATACGCACCAGCTTATCATTTTTGGTAACCTTGCGCACATGGCGGGCAATTGAACTAAACACATCGAGCTTCATTACACCACTAATTAACTCCCATTCAAGAAGTTCAGACAGGCTTCGACCGGGTTTATATACCAATTTATTTACGCCTACCTCGTATTTATAGGCTGCCTCTTTTAAAAAACGCCGAAGCCGAATACCGCTGCCCGGATCTTCTTTTTCAAATAAGTTCACTAATGCCTCGAGTCCGGCGGGAACATCGATTTTATCGTCTTTCCCATAATAAATACAGTATGAAGGATCGAGCCGCTTAAGGGTGTAAAAATCGGATGGCGCATGCCCGTACCATGAAAAATACTTCTCAAAAACATCGGGCATCCAATACCAACTGGGGCCCATATCAAAGGTGTAACCCGAATCTTTAAACTGTCGTGCGCGGCCGCCTGGACCGGAATGTTTTTCGAGAATTTTTACTTCAAATCCTCTACTGGCAAGTGCTGTAGCAGCAGAAATCCCAGAAAAACCGGCACCAATTACAAGCGCTTTTCGAGTCATATGCTTTTGTGTATTAATAAGCTAAATTAACAGCAATACCTTATGTTTGTTGGATGGATGCGGCAATTATTTTCCCGGTTTTCCGAAAACTGCGTCAACGCGATGTTTATTATTGTATAAACTCAACGTCGCAATTCAGTGAACTTTCTAAAATGGGCGTGTATTATTCAATACTGGAAATTACGGCAGTTCAATACCCCGAAAAAGTGCGCATTCATGAAATGATTCTAGGTGAATTACCCTACGAAATCATAACAGAAGCTGAATTCGAACGGGTTAAATCCGACTGGAGTAATAATCTGAAAAAGTTTGAATTGTAGAATTTTTGCTTGATTTAGAAAGAACCCAACGGCTTAATTTTTAAGCTTGATTCAATAAAGGTCCGGCATATATTTTCAAAAACCATGGGCGTAATTCCTCCGTTGTTACATCATTAAAGCGGCATTGCTCCTTAAAGTGACGTTCGAATGCTGCTTTGTCTGCATCAGCGTATTTTGAAGCATTTTGGGAGGATTCAGTAAGTGTATCAAATGCGAAATAATTAAACGCACTTAGAGTGTAATTTCCTTGAATGCATTCATCAATCTTTTCTGCCAGCAAGCGGTAGCCGTCGTTACGGGCTACATCCGTAAAACATGATTGAATAATAGCCTCATCGAGGGGTTTGGCGCACATAAAATGTACCTTTCCTTTCTGCTGCATAATACCGGTTTGCATGCTTTGTAAATCTTCATCGGGCGATTTTTCGTAGGTCCCGTTTTTATCCTTCAAATACAGTTCGCGCGCCTTTAGGCCTGCACAAGGCTCGCGTTCATACGAAATGCTTACGGGCACGATGGGCATATGCTTGAATGCCTGAGTGGGAACGTCATCCCAAGACATAACGAGCATTTTTAATAATCCCGATTGTGTTTTGTCGATACCGTCTTTGGTTCGACCTTCGCGCTGGGCAATCCAAACAGAGCTCAAGTCATGTTCAATGGATTTTCGAATAAATTGCGATAGTCTCAATGAATATTCATAAGCCTGCCTAGCCGGAACATTACGCTGAACAATAAAATTTTTATTGAGTTTCACCAAATCTTCGATCCAGGGGCGTTTAAGCAAATTGTTCCCAATTGCGATGCGCGTGGTATCAAAATCAGAGGTAAAGAGCAGATAATTTAAAAAGGCTGAATCGAGAACAATATCGCGAT
>JBILCR010000254.1:0-3904 GCA_044353055.1 Flavobacteriales bacterium | reverse complement strand
TGCGTGATGCCTATAATTTTCACGTTATTTTTATCTTATGTCGATACAATTGCGACCTAGGATTAGCGGTGGTAACGAATATTAACGCCTGCATTCACAATATGTGAACGGGTTTGCATGAAATTCTGGTCTCGATGCGCAAAGAACGTTCCTGCCGATACTGCTGCGGCCTTTCCAATTAAAAATCCATCGGAAAAATGCTTCGCCAATCCACAGCCTCCAGAGGTAATAACGGGTATACCTACGCTATTTGATACCTGCTGCGTTAATTCCAGGTCAAGACCTTCTTTTAATCCATCGTTGTCCATAGAAGTGAGTAAAAGTTCACCTGCGCCGAGCCTTTCAGCCATTATGGCCCATTCCACCGGATTCATTTCGGTTTTATTTTGGCCACAATGTGTGTAAACAAAATAATTTCCGTCCGTGTCCCGTCGATAGTCGATGCTTACCACTACGCATTGCGAACCATACCGTTCTGCGGCATCGGAAATGAGTTTATGATCTAAAAATGCAGCTGTATTGATGGAAATTTTGTCGGCTCCATTGGCCAGTAGCAACCTAAAGTCGTCGAGTTTCGAAACCCCACCTCCTACGGTTAGCGGCATAAATATTTCTTGGGCCACCTTGTTTATGGTGTGGGCCAAAAGAGGCAATTCGTCTTTGTTGTTGGGATTAATATTTACAAAAACCAACTCATCTGAAGCCTGATCCTGAAAGATTTTTGCCTGTGATACCGGATCGCCAATCTCAATTACTTCATTAAATCGCCGTGTAATCACCAACACCAGTTTTGAGGGATTATTCAACGAAGTTCGCAGCTGCAGTTTGGGAATAAGTCTCGATTTTGCCATCTTAGGGATTCCAGGCTAAAAAATTATCCAAAAGCTGAAGTCCATAATCTTGGCTTTTCTCGGGATGAAATTGTGTGGCAAAGATGTTCTCTTTCTGAACAGCGGCCGTTATTGCCGTATTCCCATAAGTATATGTAGCCACAACATCGTTTGGTTCGTTGCATTTCATAAAGTAAGAATGCACAAAGTAAAAATCGGCCTGTGGTTTAATGCGGTTGAATAATTTTTGTTCCGGCTTTACTTGCACTTCTTCCCAGCCAATGTTAGGCAAGCGTAATGATGGTTCAACAGCATCGATACGAATAACTTCGGCATCAAACCATCCCAACCCTTCGAATGTGCCAAATTCATAACTCCTTTTGGCCATAACTTGCATTCCAAGACAAATTCCAAGCACCGGTTTTTTATTCAGCAAAACTTCATGGTTTAAAGCACTTACAAATCCACCGTTTTCGAGTTTGCTTATGCAATCGCGAAAAGCACCCACTCCCGGAATTACAATACGGTCAACTTCAGGAAGTTCTTTGGGATTGCGGCAAAAAACCACATCGGCACCCAGATAGTCAAAGGCGCTGTAAACAGAAAGAAGGTTGCCCAATCCGTAGTCAACAATGCCGACCATTTATGCCTGCCCCTTTTTCCAATTTTCTAAAATACGATCCGTTTCGGCGCGCTCCATTTTACCTGTTTTAGCCCATTCATTAAAATCAGGCAGTTTTATGCCTGCTTTAATCTGGAAGGAGTTAAACTTCCAAGGCGATACGGCGTGACTCTCGGCTATTTTATAAAATTCCTCCTTAGTTAAACCAATAAATTCGAGGAAAATATCGAGGCTTGGGGGCTCCTTACCTTCATATTTATCGATGAGCTCCATGCCCTGATCACGATTTAGGCGCTGATTTCGGATATCGATAGATGCAAGGTGTGTAGGCCGTGTATATCCGCGTTTTATGTACTTGATGTAATCGCGCACGCCCTGCATATAACATTCGATTTTTTCGTAATTGTATTGTTCAGGAACGTTTTCAACCAAATCTCCGGTCCAACCCAATTCGTCCATAATAATTTTGGACTGTTTTTTAACATCCCAAGGAATATACGACCCTAAAAACAAGGATCTATATCCAATACGTTTCAAATCTTTAAGAGCTGGGTACGAGTAGCATTTAAAGTCGCGCTCATCAAGGTCGCCTCCAAGTCTTACGGCCATATCGAGCGCTGTAATACCGAGGTTGGTTGTTCTGTTAAAGTGCTTTTCGTCGGCTTCTTCTTCCTGATCATAGCTGTAATAGGAAGCATATTCAGAACTGGGTTCTCCCCAAAAAATCAACGGCACGTTATAGCGAATAGCCACGTGCATGGGGTATGAATAAATTCCCGTATGACAATGCCAGCAAAAATCTCCTTTATCTAGGAAACTCTGAAGCATTAGCTTCTGAACTACTTTCCAGTTTGGCGTGAACGTGTGAAAATCAGCTCCAAGATTGCGAAGCACTCGAATGGTATTTTCATTTAAATTCGGACGAAGAAAGCCATGGTCGAACCGCACTACAAGCGGCTTGATTTTGTATTCTTTCATCAGATAATACAAAGTCCAGGTGCTGTCTTTACCCCCGCTAAATGGCACAATGCAATCGTAATCGTATTTGCCCCGGTACTCCTCAATTAATTTGTCGAGTTGAACCTTTTTTGACGCCCAATCGGCTTTCTCGTTTTTGAATTCAATCTGGCGACACACACTGCAAACCCCTTCAGCATCGAAGGTTATGCTTTCGTGGGTTTCGGGCAAGAGGCATTTTGAACAACGTTTCATAAACAACAGTTTTCAAGAAATTCGAACTAAAACCAAATCACATTAATTCGTGCCATTTAGATGGATTAAGATAGATGGAATCAGGAATTTGAATCTGATGAATTTCGTCTATACATTCACGCTCCAAAGGCAAACAAATGTATGATAAATTTTGCTTTAACTGAGAAATGCTATCAATCCCCATCAATACGCCATCGGTTTCTGCACTCTGCATCGCATATAAAAAAGCCAACTGTTCTATCGTGTAATTATACTTTCTCGCAATTTCAGTGATCCGAAGCAGCGCCGGCTTAAGTGGATCGAGGCCTTTAGGGATTTCTTGCAAAGGCTTGAAAAAAAGTCCCTGCAAAAACATAGATCGGGTATGGATTGTAATCCCAGCCTGTTTAAGTCGCTGCATGGCTTCCTTTCTAAGAACAGAATTGTCGAGCAAATTAAAAGGCATCTGAACCACGTCAATACCGGGTTCGTTACTCAGTTCAATCATTTCATCGTTGGTATATGCCGAAACTCCGATTTGATTAAAACGGCTGCCTTTAAATCGATTAGAAAATCTAAGTAACTGCTCTTTAAACTTTTTATAATCCTGAATGGAATGAAACAAAATCGTTTGCACCGACTGGGTTTTCAATCTCCCAAGACTTTCAAAAAGTGCCTGTTCGAGGTCATCGGTATGGTGCAGGCCTAGTTTGGTAATTAACTGAAAGGATCTATCGGGCCGCGCATCGAGATATTGACCAATTATGCTTTCGGCCGAACCATAGGCTGCTGCCGTATCGAGCGTTCTCACACCGTTTAACCAGGCATAATCAAGAATTTGAAATGCCTCATTAGTAGAAATTTGGCCTGATTTATTATTTATGCCGTAATGCAGACCGAACTGCACGGTGCCAAGAATCAGACGTTCAAGCATGTGATTCATTCGGATTAAAAACTGCCATGCGAATTATATCGCATTTTTTACCTTCATAAATCCCATGTTCCTTGTATATTCCTTCAGTGATAAATCCCATATTTTGATAGAGGGCATACGCTGCAACATTATCGCGAACCACACCAAGAACAACTTTTCTTAAATTTAATTCAGGACTAAAGCAATACTGTATCACAATTTCGGAGGCCTCTCGGGCGTATCCTTTGCCCCATTCCCTGCGTTCTCCCATTAAAATTCCATATTCTCCAAAACCGTGTCGGAGATTGATTGGGTCGATTTTAATGTTCCCGATGTGTTTGTTATTGG
>JBILCR010000019.1:0-13206 GCA_044353055.1 Flavobacteriales bacterium | reverse complement strand
AAAATTACCGAATTACTGTTATTGGAGCCGGAACCATGGGCAGCGGAATTGCACAGGTGGCAGCAACTGCCGGCGAAACGGTGTGCATTTACGATACCCATGATGCAGCCCTTAAAAAAGCAGAAAACAGCATTAAAAACAACCTGAGCCGAACAGTTGAAAAAGGACGCATGAGTGCCACCGAGGCAGAAGGCATACTCAACCGCATCACATACACCAGCACCTTGCAGGATGCCGAGCACTCCGATTGTGTAATTGAGGCCATTGTGGAAAATCTGGACGTTAAAAAATCGCTTTTTACCCAGTTGGAAGGCCTGGTTTCGGATGCATGCATTCTGGCCAGTAATACCAGCTCGCTTTCCATAGCTTCAATTGCTGCAGCATGTTCAAAGCCCGGTCGAGTTATTGGCATTCATTTTTTTAACCCCGCACCGTTAATGAAACTGGTAGAGGTAATTCCGGCCATACAAACCCATCCCCAAACTCTTGATTGGGCAATGGGCTGCATGCATAAATGGGGTAAAACGCCAGCAAGGGTTAAAGATACCCCCGGATTTATCGTAAACCGTGTGGCACGGCCTTATTATAGCGAAGCATTGCGACTTTATGATGAGGGCATTGCCGACTTTGCCACCATCGACCATGCTATGAAAACCCTAGGAGGATTTAAAATGGGTCCTTTCGAATTAATGGATTTTATCGGCAACGACGTTAATTATGCTGTAACCGAATCGGTATTTACTGCATTTTATTTCGATCCGCGTTATAAACCCTCATTTACACAAAAGCGATTGAGCGAAGCCGGATATTGGGGACGCAAATCGGGGCGCGGCTACTACGCTTACGGCGAAAATGTGTCAATGCCTCAAGCCACGCTTGACGAAACATTGCATAAAGCCATATTTACCCGAATAGTAACCATGCTCATCAATGAAGCCGCCGATGCGCTGCATTTTGGAATTGCTTCGGCTACCGATATTGATAATGCCATGAAATTGGGTGTAAATTATCCCAAAGGATTGCTGCAATGGGCCGATGAATTGGGAATTGATGTCTGCGTAAACGTGCTCGATGCACTTTACGACGAATACCGCGAAGATCGTTACAGATGCAGCGTTTTATTAAGGCGCATGGCCCAAACAAAACAGACCTTTTTTTAAGATGCTGCCCGCCGATATTGTCCAAAAAATGATGAAGCACGATGCTTTCAGCCAGTGGCTAGGCATAAAAGTGGAAGCAATTTCGGCCGGTTATTGCGTGTTATCGATGCAGGTTAGAGCCGAGATGCTCAATGGGTTTGGTATTGCGCACGGAGGCATATCGTATGCCCTTGCTGATAGTGCATTAGCTTTTGCCTCTAACGCGCACGGTATGCACGCATTAAGCATCGACACCTCCATACAACACATCGAACCATTAAAAGAAGGCGCTGTATTGCATGCTACAGCCCGCGAACAATCGCTTAAAAATAAATTCGCGGTGTACACCGTGGAGATAACATCCAACGAAAAACTTATTGCGCTTTTCAAAGGAACCGTTTACCGAACGCAAAAAAACTGGGAGCCTTAACCATATTTTTCGGAATTTCGACGACCCAATAATCAAATTATGGAAGCATATATCATAGATGGAATTCGCACCCCGATTGGTTCGTACCAAGGGAGTTTAGCTACGGTACGGGTTGACGACCTAGCGGCATATGTAATTCAGCAAATAAGTGCACGAAACACTCAGATACCAGCCGATGCATTCGACGATGTATTGCTGGGTTGCGCCAATCAGGCAGGCGAGGATAACCGCAATATTGCACGAATGGCCTTGATGCTGGCCGGACTCCCCTACTCTGTTCCGGGCGAAACCGTTAATCGGCTTTGCGCTTCGGGTCTGGCTTCTATCGTTAATGCGGCACATGCCATTAAAGCCGGCGCGGGACATCTTTACATTGCCGGTGGCGCCGAAAACATGACCCGCGGGCCTTACGTGGTATCGAAGCCCTCTGCCGCTTTCGGCACCGACTCTAAAATGTACGATTCGAGTTTTGGTTGGCGTTTTATTAATGCCCGCATGAACGAACTTTATGGAACAGATGCCATGGGCGAAACGGCAGAAAATCTGGTTGACCTGCACGATATTTCGCGCAACGATCAGGATGCATTCGCGCTTTGGTCGCAACAAAAAGCGGCCCGCGCTCAAGAGCTGGGAATATTGTCCGAAGAAATTGCTCCCGTAAGCATTCCCCAACGCAAGGGCGAGCCCATTATTTTTTCTCAAGATGAATTTATAAAACCCGCCACCACCTTAGAAGGATTGGCTAAACTGAGACCGGCATTTCGTAAAAACGGAACCGTAACTGCAGGCAATGCCTCCGGATTAAACGATGGCGCCGCTGCAGTGATCATAGCATCTGAGCAAGCTGTTAAACAGTACCAACTTGAGCCTGTTGCCCGCATCGTGGCCAGTGCCACAGTCGGAGTTGAACCACGCATTATGGGTATTGGTCCGGTTGAAGCCACATACAAAGCACTCCAGAAAGCAGGTTTGAGCTTAAACGATATGGATGTTATTGAATTAAACGAGGCCTTTGCAGCTCAGGCGCTTGCCTGCATGCGCAGCTGGGGCTTGAGCGACACCGACGCACGCGTAAATCCGAACGGAGGCAGCATTGCGTTAGGCCATCCACTCGGTGTTTCGGGAACCCGCATTGCCTGGGCTGCTGCGCGCGAACTTAAACGAACAGGCAAGCGGTATGCGCTGGTTACCATGTGCATTGGTGTAGGTCAAGGGTATGCCGCCGTGCTGGAAAGAGTTTAGAATTCAAGCTGTAAAAACGAGGCTTTTTACACCAATAACGATAAAGTTAGCCTTAAACTGGTGATGCAATCCGGCATTTGAAATCAGTTGATTTTTCTTCGTTTGCAGATGCTTTCATCCCATTTTGGTTAATACAACGCATACCTTTCAAAAACAAGAAAACCACAGTCGCTATGCAACCTGATGAAAATTATGAGGCAATAAACCGGCACTCTTGGAACAACAGAGTCGACGTACATCTAAAGTCTGAATTCTACGATTTAAAGAATTTTATTCAAGGTAAATCGTCGTTAAACCCCATAGAGCTTGACTTACTGGGCGACCTTAAAGGCAAGTCCACTTTGCATTTACAGTGTCATTTTGGGCAGGACACCATTTCATTAAGCCGACTTGGTGCTCAGGTTACGGGGGTAGATTTTTCCGACAAAGCTATTGATCAGGCCATTCAATTGGCTCAACAAACCCAATCTGATGCATCATTTATATGCTGTAACGTATATGATTTGCCACAGCATTTAAATCATCAGTTTGATATAGTTTTTACAAGCTACGGAGTGATCGGCTGGCTGCCCGACCTCAATCGGTGGGGAAGCATCATTTCCAAGTTTCTAAAACCGGGCGGCACCTTTATTTTAGTAGAATTTCATCCCGTGGTATGGATGTTTGACGATAATTTTGAAAACATTGCCTACCGTTACTTTAATTCAGGAGCCCTTTTTGAATCAGAAAATGGAACCTACGCCGATAAAACAGCAGCCATATCGCAAGAATACGTAATGTGGAATCACAGTATGGCCGAAGTAATGAATAGCTTAATTGATAACCAACTCGAAATAAACGCCCTAAGCGAATACGACTATTCGCCCTACCCTTGTTTTAACAAAACGATTGAATGCGCGCCCCGTCAGTTTCGGATCCAGCATTTTGATAATAAAATACCGATGGTTTTTTCGGTGGTGGCCACCAAAAAAAACAACAGATAGCCCTTCGCTGCCTAAGGTTCAATAAATGGATGTGGGGTTGAGAATAATGCCGTGGCAAAATCGCAATGGCTAATTAAAACCCTGCACCAGACTTTTTTAATTAAACGAAACATCAGAAAAGCATCTAACATCCTAAACCGTTGGGCCTCGTTTATACTTTTAATTCCGGAGAATAATTTAAGTTTGCGCTATGAAACACCTTTTTACGCACCTGTTTATTTTAGTTTCTGCTTTTGCATTAAACGCTCAAACGCTAAGCGGACCAGAAAGCATCGAATACGATGCCGCCAACAACCGCTATCTTATTTCGAACACTTCGAGCGGACAAATACTGGCACGAGCGGCAAACGGAACCCTATCGGTTTTTAAGAGCGGCATTAGTCCTTCTCCTTATGGTCTTGAAATTTTAGGAAATAGAGTTTATGCCTGTTGCGGTGGTTTTATAAAAGGGTTTAACCTTGAAACCGGCGCACAAGAATTTAACTTAAATCTTGGAGGCACCTTTTTAAATGGAATTACCACCGATGGATTTGGGAACCTCTTTGCCACAGACTTTACTGCAAAAAAAATATTTAGAATAAAAATAAACACCAATAGTTTCACCACAATGGCGAGTAATTTGGGGCAAAGCCCCAATGGCATATGTTTCGATCAGGCCAACAATCGATTGGTATTTGTTAACTGGGGCAGCAATGCACCTATAAAATCGCTTTCATTGAGCGATTCGTCGGTTACAACATTGGCTTCTACCTCCTTGGGTAATTGCGACGGAATTGTTTGGAATGGTCTCGATACGTGGTATGTAACAGCATGGTCGGGCCAAAAAGTAATGCGCTTCGATGCTAATTTTTTAAATGCCCCTACGCTGGTTCAAAGCGGTTTGAATAGTCCGGCCGATATTGATTACAACCTCGAAGGCGATACGCTGGCCATCCCTAATTCGGGAAACAACACGCTAACTTTTATTGGATTTCCTGCAATACAAAATGTGGATTGTGCATTGCTGCCTTTAAGTGTTATGGCGAACGATGTTACTTTTGAAAGTTCGCTTATGTCGTTCGGTAATGCGGTAATTAAAGTACCCTTATTAAATAATTCAGGTTTAGGATTTGCTTATCCACTGGCCCGACTGAGCGTGATCGGGAATTTGCCCAATGGCATGTCTTGGGGCAATAATCAAGATGGATTTAATGTATTTGCTTCGGCCTGGAACCCCGACAGTATTGCCACCGCTGAATTTTATTTCAATACAACGGAACCTATTCCCACCAATACACTACTAACGTTTGAGTTGGAGGTTACGAATTTATCGCCATCTTCAGCAGATACCTGTTATTTTACGCAGCAATTTAACGTTAATCTTAATCCAGAAAATGCGCTTTGGGCAGCATCACCGAGTTTTCCTGAGGTTTCAATTTATCCTAATCCTACCAATGAAAAGGTATATATAAACGTGCCTCAGGATAAAGGCGACTGGAAAATAGAACTTATAGGTTTAGATGGGCGTATTGTGCTCACTCCATCAATAATGGCCGATCAGTCCGTTCACCTGAATGAGCTAAAAAGCGGAATCTATATTTTGCGAGCCACATGTGCTCATAAATCATGGATATGCCGGCTTATAAAGCAATAGGTAAGCGATTATAAATTCGTTTCCGGCTTATAATTTAAAACTCACGATAGGTGGCCATTGCATTGCTACCTAAGAATATCGTTTATATCTGATGCTCAATTTTTAATGAAACCACTGGGATATAAACACCGATTTTGCTTATTGCATTTGTAAAACACTAGAGCCTCCAATTCGCTCCAGGAATATCTGATTCAAATCTCTTGAGTAGCAATTTGTGAAATTCTTGGTAGTAATTGAAATTAAAAAAATAGGCATCAATTTTATGCGGATTGACTTGGTAAGCCATATTTCGGGCAGTGCAGTTATATTCAAATAAGCGCGTGCCCAAGCGCTATAATTTTAGATATTTATATACTATTACACGCAAAATGAAAAACCAGACCTCAATATACCCAAATCCAAGAAATAGTATCGTTGATTGTATTAGAGGTTTTGGCCTTATTGGCGTATTGCTTGCCAATTTAACTGCATTTAATGATCAAACGTTACCTACAAACGCCATAAAAGCTATTTCGAACGATTTAGACCATATATTATCGGCTATCAATTCTGTTTTTATTGAGTGGAAATTCGTAACTATTTTCTCCATACTATTTGGATATAGCTTTGGATTGCTCATGTTAAAAGCAGAAAGTAAAAAAATAAATGCCGTCATATTTTTTAGTAAACGTATGTTTTGGCTTTTTATACTCGGGCTAATTCACACGTTATTTTGGTGGGGTGATATACTTCATTTATATGCGATTAGTGGTTTTATGCTTTTGGCTTTCAGAAAATGTTCGAACAAACACATCCTTTTTTTCTCCATAATTTTCATGTTTGTTGTTCCAAAACTTATTTACACTTTTTTTGACGATTATACTTCCTATTTTACAGATCAAAACCTACAGATTTTATCGGACTCTTATAAAAAAGGAAGCCTTAGCCAAGTTTTTACGGCAAATTTACGTCTGTATTATCATGCATTTATTCTATCTGGTGCTGATTTACGCGATATAGCAGAAACCTTGGGAAGATTTCTACTGGGTTATTATTTGCTTCGAATACATCTTTTTGAACAGATTGAGAGCAAGAAAAAAATATTCATGAATGTGCTTTTACTAACTTCAGTTCCAACATTAATTTATTTGATTTTTCTATGGTTGCAGCATTTTAAGCAAATAGAACTAAATAGTGAATACATAACTTTTTTTTTTAAAAGTTGGAGTTTTATCAACTTCTTG
Source organism: Flavobacteriales bacterium (assembly GCA_044353055.1). GTDB lineage: Bacteria > Bacteroidota > Bacteroidia > M30B66 > M30B66 > CAMCXT01. The sequence continues at coordinate 6,556 of JBILCR010000019.1, read as the reverse complement.
TTTTTACTTAAGTATTCTAACTCTTTTATTTATTCGTTTTAGAATAAACCGAATTTTTAATATGCTTCAACTATTGGGCAGAATTACATTAACCAATTATTTATTCATCAGTTGTTTTGCAGTGATACTGTTTTACGGAATTGGTTTTGGCAAATTGGGGGATTTACCCCTGCATTTTATATGGCTTTGGGCTGCGTTTCTGCTAATTTTTGAAACGGTATTTAGCTATCTGTGGCAAAAAAAATACAAATACGGACCTGCCGAGTGGTTGTGGCGTTTTTTAAGCTACCCAAAACGAATTTGGATTTAAGCAGCACCTATACAAAAAAGCCATAGCAACATAATTAATTATTGTGCAATAGTAATTACGGGATTATTGCACACATTATTTTAAAAGCCTGTTCGCAAAGCATATTCCCACCCAATAATATACTCAGCACTGAAGCAAATACCTCAAAAGTCCTATTGAATAAGCGATTCACGGGTATTTATCCGAAATTATCATACTTAGTTATATCACTCATCATTAATAAATACCAATCGTATGAATATTATGAGTTTTAATTAATTATTATTCGACAGCTAATAAATTACCAATTGGGGTTAAAAGGCGAAATCAAAAGCATGGTATACCGAATTTGGGATGCATTTCATAATCCATAAAACAACCCATACAGAAAATGTTTCACGGATTACATACCTCACAATGGCCAGGGTCGGCCCAATTTCCAGAAGGATAAGATTCGATTACCGCATATGCGCAATGATGGCATTTTAAAATCTTTTTTAGCGGCAATGCGGTAGGTATTTGACAAGCAGAACATGGCAAACCGCCTTCATAGTGTACTATTCCAAAACCAGGTAAACCGCAACCCGCACAAACGTTTAACATACGCGTAATTAGTTTTTCGGTAGCCTGTTCAATCACCGCCATTCGCTTCGGATTGTGCATGGCACGCATGTCTGTTTCGGCATAAACACGACCAAAATCGCTTATTAGTTTTTCGTATGCACGAAATAATTCGGTTTCATTATTTAAGCCTTTGTAACAAGCATTAAAATTAATGGCTCTGTCTTTTAAAATAATGGCATGTTGTGGAAATCCGGTCGAACGCATAAAATTGTGCAACGCCTCAACACGTTCTATTTCAGCACTAGCATAATTGGTTTCGGTGCTGCTTTCCGTTATCCAAATCTCAAAATTATTTTTAAAATCCTGCAGCAGGATTAATTCCTGATTAAAAGGAATAAAAAAAAGTTGCGGATGCGGTCCAAATGAACCTTCGCTACTAAGCACCAAATCTGCTCCAGTTAAACGTGCCGCTTCGCGCCCTTTTAAACGTGCTGTTTCCAAAGGATCGTGAATACGCTCTACCTCTCCGCTGAAGGTACCGAAAACATCGGTATTTATGTTTTCAGGTATCGTACAACGCAAAGAAAAGGCCTGCTCCATCAAAGGAGCAATTGCCTTTTCTTTCTTATGCTGTGTAGCAATTACTAATGTTCGGTGGTCGAACCAGCTCACAATGGAGATACCGCAATTTCTGCATGCAACTGCACCATTGAGCTATCTTTTAGATGTGTGCGTAAATGATGCAGTTGTGCTTGCATGTGTTTGATCTTTTCTTCACGAAATTTTATATCCTCTTCCGAATCTGAATGATGAATTTTTGATTCGTGAAAGCGTATTTTCTGCATATACATAGCGTTTAACAACTCTAAAGCATCAGGCACAGAAAATACCCCATCAATTAAAACCGCATTTTCCATCTTTTGATTATTGCCCTTGACCAAGCGAATAGGCCGGCTTTCCGTCGAACGAATACAGATTCTCCGTTTTAATCGTATCGATTCCAAGATTTTCTGCATTCGAAAGCAGGCCAATGATTTCGGACTTTGTTAGCGCACGCTCATCGGTGGGCTTAAAGCGGCAACGCCAGTGATCGGTGCAGAATGTTTCCGGAAATCCATCAGGATACACTTTAACCCCACGGTTAGTGATCATCGATAACTTAACCCCTTCCGTGTCGAGCAAATGAATTTTTTGGGCCAAAGCATTCGCATCCATTCCATTCCAATGCACAAACAGATCCACACCTACCAACTCCTTATGTGCAGGTGCTCTGCGAGTATATTGAGGCAACACAAATGCTTCGCGCGTGTTGTAGGTAACTACAGGAAGCTGTGAAGGCTTTTGACCCAAACGTGCAATAACGGCCTCAGCAAATTCGCGGGTACCTACTTTTTGTGTGCTCACACCTTCTTTGAAAATATCGTAGGTATGAATCCCCTCCTCTATCGTCTTCAGCCAAGCATTCTGAATTTTCTCTGCAATTTGAGCCTGCCCAATATGGTTGAGCATTAAAATAGCACCTTGCAATAATCCCGATGGATTGGCCATATTCTGACCGGCACGACGAGGTGCCGAACCATGTATAGCTTCGAACATTGCGCACTCGGCACCTATATTGGCAGAGCCGGCTAGTCCAACCGATCCGGCGATCTGAGCCGCCACATCCGAAAGTACATCGCCGTATAAGTTCGGCATTACAATCACATCGAACGCTTCGGGCGTATCGGCCATTTTAGCGGCACCAATATCAATGATCCAATGCTCGTTTTCGATTTCGGGATATTCTTTGGCAATTTCGTCAAACACCTGATGGAACAAGCCATCCGTTTGCTTCATGATATTGTCTTTTGTGAAGCACGTTACCTTTTTACGCTTGTACTGACGCGCGTATTCGAAAGCATACCGCACAATTTTTTCGCAGCCCGGACGGCTAATTAACTTGAGGCACTGAATTACTTCATCGGTTTGCTGATGCTCAATACCGGCATATAGATCCTCTTCGTTTTCGCGAACAATAACTATGTCCATTTTGGGGTGTTTGGTATCCACAAAAGGATACAGGCTCACGCAAGGACGAATATTGGCATAAAGTCCTAAAAATTTGCGTGTAGTTACGTTTAAGCTCTTATATCCCCCACCCTGTGGTGTGGTAATTGGCGCTTTAAGAAACACCTTATTTCGGCGAATTACATCCCAACTTTCTTTGGCAATACCTGCTGTATTTCCAGACAGATACACTTTTTCGCCCACCTCAATTTCATCCACCTCGATTTTTGCCCCCGCGGCATAAAGAATCTTTAACGTGGCATCCATTATTTCAGGTCCGATACCATCACCTTTAGCAACTGTTATGCGTGTCATAATTATTTTTTTTGCAAAAATTGAAACTTTGAATCATTAGTTTTTATTTATATTCGATATAACCTTCATAATTTTGCTTTATGAATTACACCTTAAATCAATTGCGCATCTTTACGCAAATAGCACGTCACGGGAGCATTACTAAGGCCGCAGAAGAATTACACCTTACACAACCTGCGGTTTCCATACAACTTAAAAATTTCCAGAATCAATTCGAAATTCCGTTAACTGAGTTGGTGGGCCGCAAAATTTTTATCACCGATTTTGGTCGCGAGATTGTTCGTGCTGCAGAGGTAATTCTAAACGAAATGGCCCACATTCAATATCGTTCTAAGCTACACAGAGGCGTGCTTGCAGGAAAAATAAATATTTCCGTTGTTTCTACCGGTAAGTATATCATGCCATACTTTATTGCCGATTTTCTAAAGTTACATCCCAATGTAGAATTAAATATGGATGTAACAAATAAATCACGGGTAATTGAAAATCTAGAACGAAACGAAGTGGATTTCTCATTGGTTTCGATTTTACCGGAACACTTGTCCCTTAAAACCCTGCCCATACTCAAGAATAAATTATACCTGGTAGGCCATAAAAATGATTTTAAGGACCAAAAAATAGATATCGAACTGTTTAAGTCGCTGCCTTTAATTTTTAGAGAACAGGGCTCAGGCACCCGACATGCTGTTGAGGCGTATTTTAACAAACACAACATCGACTTTATTAAAAGCATGGAACTCACCAGTAATGAAGCGGTGAAGCAAGCGGTAATTGCCGGAATGGGCTATTCCATTCTGCCTCTTATTGGTATTAAAAATGAACTCATACTTAAGCAACTCGAAATTATTGAGGTGGAAAAGTTTAAGCTTGAATCGGAATGGAATATGGTTTGGCTCAATGCTAAGAACCTGTCACCTCAAGCCGCAGCGCTTATACAGTTTGTTGAAGAAAATAAGGTACGTATTGCAAATAATCAGTTTGGCTGGACTGATTCGTACCAATCTGCAGATACAGCCCCACAAACTATTCCATTAAACTAAGGCTTTAAAGTGCTTATCAATGTTATGTGATCACGAAGCGTTCTTCCAATAAACGCTGCATTTCATGCTGTAATTTTTGGGCTTCATCGGCAGCGGCTTCGGCAAAGTTTGTACCCGAAGATGCATACAAAATACTTCTTGAGGAATTCACCAAGATGCCCACATCGTTCGAAAACGTTGCGCGGGCTACTGCATCTAAATCGCCACCCTGTGCGCCAACACCGGGAATCAATAAGAAATACTCCGGCGCACGGTTGCGGATTTTTTCGAGTTCATCGGACTGTGTGGCCCCTGCTACAAACATGAGCTGATGCGGCCCACCCCATTCCATAGCTCGATCTATCACTTCCTCAAATACACGCTTTCCGCTCGACAACTGCTGCAGTTCAAAATCGGCGGCTCCTGCATTGCTGGTGAGCGCTAAAACAATGGTCCAACGCCCCTCTTCTTCCAAAAAGGGTGCTACCGAATCTTTACCCATATAGGGCGTTACCGTTACGGCATCGCATTTTAATTGCTTAAAAAACGCATCGGCATAATGACGCGATGTATTGCCGATGTCGCCGCGTTTAGCATCTGCTATAATAAAGTGGGTATCGGGAATTAAGCTGATTGTTTCTTGAAAAACATGCCAGCCATCGGGACCCAGCGCTTCAAAAAAGGCAAGATTGGGCTTATATGCCACACAAAAATCTTTTGTAGCCTCAATTATTGCACGATGAAATGCTACAATCGCTTTATTTCCAGTGCCCATCATTGTGGGTATTCGGGAAGCATCGGGATCGAGACCTACACAGAGAAAGGATTTTTTTCTGAAAATTTCAGCCACCAGCTGCTCACGGGTCAAACCTGGCCTCCTTCCTTCATACGCTCGGCATTTTCTGCTACCTGTAACGCTTTTATCATATCCTCAATATCGCCATCCATAAAGGCAGGCAGGTTATAAACCGACATGCCTATACGGTGATCGGTAACCCTGCTTTGTGCATAATTATATGTTCTGATTTTTGCCGAACGGTCGCCTGTAGAAACCATGGTTTTACGCTTTCGCGAAATTTCGTCGAGATGTTTTGAAAGTTCCATCTCGTAGAGCTTGGTGCGCAGCATGGCCATGGCACGTTCGCGATTTCCCAGCTGGCTGCGTTCTACCTGACATGTAACCACAATACCTGTGGGTTTGTGTGTTAATTGCACTTTGGTTTCTACTTTATTCACATTTTGCCCACCGGCTCCACCCGAGCGTGAGGTTTGCATTTCGATATCGGCCGGATTAAGCTGTACATCCACTTCGTCTGCCTCGGGCAAAACTACTACCGTAGCGGCCGATGTATGCACTCTTCCTTGGGTTTCGGTGAGCGGCACCCGTTGTACACGATGTACTCCCGATTCATACTTTAAAATACCATATACACCATCGCCCGATACTTCCATCACAATTTTACTAAAACCGCCCATGGTACCTTCGGTTTCGTCCACTACCTCCACCTTCCAGCCTTTGGCTTCGCAGTAACGTTGATACATGCGGGTTAGATCGCCCGCAAATATCGAAGCCTCATCACCACCGGTGCCGGCCCGTATTTCTAAAACGCTATTCTTGTCGTCTTCAGGATCTTTAGGTATCAGAAGTATTCGAATTTCTTCTTCAAGCGTATCCTTAGACAGCTCGGATATACCTAGCTCTTCCTGAGCCATTTCGCGAAAGGCCGCATCCGATTCGTTACGAAGTATATCTTTAGCTTCTCGTATCGAGTCGATTACCGCTTGATATTTTACTTTAACCTCCACCAAGGGCAAGAGGTCTTTGTATTCTTTATTGAGCTTTTTAAAGCGCGACATATCCGCAATCACCGATGGGTCGGATAATAAAAGTTCAACTTCCTGATACCGTGCTACAATTGCCGACAAACGTTCCAATAAACTGGTTTCTTCCATGGTGCGAAATTAGGAATTCGGTGTATATACAAAATGGCCGTATTCTGAGTGTATCTCTAGTTGACTTGGCCCTTCTTCAACCCTGCCCACAATTTGAGCATCAATTCCAAATGACTTTGAAATAGCGATGATATCGGTTGCAGTTTCTGCATTGGTGTAGAGCTCCATTCGATGCCCCATGTTATAAATTTTATACATATCGTTCCACGGCGTTGACGAGGCCTCCTGAATAATGGAGAATAAGGGGGGCACCGAAAACAAGTTATCCTTTATAATTCGTAGGTCGTTAACAAAGTGAAGCACCTTGGTTTGACCGCCTCCGCTGCAATGCACCATACCGTTAATTGCCACGCGATGTTTTTCGAGTATT
>JBILCR010000253.1:0-3932 GCA_044353055.1 Flavobacteriales bacterium | reverse complement strand
GTCTCCACAATCCATAAAAACAGGACGCGCTCCATGGGTAAATACAGCATTTACAGCGGGGTCAAAATAGTTTTTTTGATTTACCCACAAGCTTGAATTAAGAGATGAATTGCAATTCGCGTCAAAGGGGTCTACCGAAATATTATCGGCGGTTAATACTTCAAAATGCAAATGCGGACCGGTTGAAATACCTGAACTCGCCGCTACACCTAGAAATTCGCCAACCGAAACCGATTCGCCAACCTGTTTTGAAGTTAATGTGCCGGCTTTTAGATGGCCATACCAAGCAACGGTTCCATCAGAATGCTGAATATAAACTGCATTCCAGTTACTTGGGCTCCACGCACAATTATAGGAATAGGCCCCGTCGTCCTTTCCTATTATAGTACCGGATGCTGCAGCTACAACATGCGCTATATTTTGTTCTACTTGATGCCATGAAAATGGCCAAAGTCCAATATCGGTGCCTTTATGTCCATCGTAGGTACGTGCACCGCAATTGTAATCCTGAAGAGAACCCGAAGCCGGATTATGATCGAAGTGCGGTCCGGTACTGAAACAGGATTGATACTGAGGAAAGGCTGGATTAACAGCAATGGGCCACGAAAATGATGGGAAGCTTCTTGAATTAGATGCTGAGGATAAGATTCCTTGTTGGCGAAGTGTGGCTTTTGACTCCTCTAAACGCATGATAGTGGTTTGGCGATCTGCCTCATTAATGCAATTTAAAGTATGTTCCTGTTTGAAGCCAAAATGCATCTCCTGAGCATTTAGTAGGATGCTGGCTAGAAGTGCTTTAACAAAAAATATTTCTTTTTTCATAGCGTTAATTTGCAGCAAAATTAAGACAAACAATGGTGAATGGTTTCTTGTGAAAAAGAAAATATCGGCGACGATAAGCTGTTGTTTCAGATTCGGTATAAAGACACATTATATTCTTATTTTTGAGCCATGATAAAATCGATGACCGGTTTTGGAAAGTCGCAGGTATCGTTAGGAACGAAGCAGGTTTCCATTGACATTCGCTCCTTAAACAGCAAGCAGTTCGATTTGAATATGCGCATTCCGGGCCTGTTTAGAAGTCGCGAGGCTGAATTGAGGCAGCAGATTGCAACGGTGCTTGAGCGCGGTAAAATTGATTGTTTTGTTGTGGTGAAGCAAGCCGCGGGCAACGTTGAGATTAATGAGGATTTGCTCAAAAGACGATTCCTGAGGATGAAATCACTCGCCCAAAGTTTGGATGCTGCCACTAACGACCTGCTTCCCGCATTGCTTGCGCTGCCAGATGCATTTGTAGAAGAGGAAGAAGAACTCGCAGATGCCGATTGGACGATCTTTCAAAAGGCCTTGAGTGATGCTTTGGCACATGCCGATGCATTTCGTATGCAGGAAGGAAAGGGCTTGGAAACCGAACTTTTGTTGCGGGTCGAAAACATTATGAATAATCTTGGCGAAGTGGCACTATTTGACACCGAGCGCGCCGAATTGATGCGTGTTAAACTCATGCAGCGCTTGGAACAATTGTCGGTTGAATTTGATCGCAACCGATTTGAGGAAGAATTGATTTATTATCTCGAAAAGCTCGACATATCTGAAGAAAAACAGCGGTTAAACGCACATTGCATTCATTTTAAAGAAGCAATGCAGGAAAAAACAAGCAGTGGTCGTAAGTTAGGGTTTATTTCTCAAGAGATGGGCCGCGAAATCAATACTATAGGTTCAAAAGCGAATCATGCCGGCATACAAAAGCGGGTAGTTTTAATGAAGGACGAGCTTGAAAAAATTAAGGAACAACTTAATAATATCGTGTGAAAGGGAAGCTCATCATTATTTGTGCTCCTAGTGGAGCGGGGAAAACAACCATTGTACGGCATATTCTGGAGAATATTCCCTCCATTGAATTTTCTGTATCTGCTACAAACCGCATACAGCGCCCCAATGAAGTAAATGGTCTCGATTATTATTTTATCGAAACCGATGAATTTACCGCTAAAATTGCCCGAAGCGAATTTTTAGAATGGGAAGAAGTATATCCTGGGACTTTTTACGGAACTCTTAAAACTGAAATAGACCGAATCTGGAACCGCGGCAATCATGTGATTTTTGATGTGGACGTAGAAGGAGGACTAAATATTAAGCGTCATTACGGCGAAAGAGCCTTATTGATATTTATTCGCCCGCCAAGTCTTGAAGTGTTGGCTCAACGCCTCAAATCGAGAGCTACCGAAACGCAAAAGGACTACGAAATGCGCGTTAAAAAGGCCAAACGCGAGATGAGTTATGAAAAACATGCCGACAAGATTTTGGTCAATGATCAACTCGACAAGGCAAAATCAGAGTCTCTGGATATTGTCAACGAATTTTTGGCGGTGTAGCGCATGCGTGTCGGACTTTATTTTGGTTCGTTCAATCCCATTCATGTTGGTCACTTGGCTATTGCCGGGTATTTCGCCCAGTTTACAGATTTAGATCAGGTTTGGTTTGTGGTGAGCCCACACAATCCTCTTAAGGATAAGAAATCCCTGTTAAAAGGGCATCACCGTTTGGCTATGGTGCGCGCGGCAATTGAAGAATGCAGTTATTTGCAAGCGAGCGATATCGAATTCAATCTCCCACAGCCATCCTATACCTGCATTACCTTAGCCCATTTGGAAGAGAAATTTCCAAGGTGTCAATTTTCGTTAATCATGGGAAGCGACAGCCTCGAGAGTTTTCCCAAATGGCGTAATGCAGAAGCAATGCTCGAACGTTATCGTTTGATGGTTTTTCCTCGTTTGGGTCACGAAGGTGGTGCATTACGTGCGCATCCATCCGTATATTGGGCCGAAGGCGCTCCAAAAATTGAATTATCGTCAACGATGATTCGAAATGCCATCTCAGAGGGAAAAGATGTCCGGTGCTTCATGCCTGAACGCGCCTGGCGTTACCTCGATGAAATGAATTTTTATAAATAAATGATGCAGTAAATATCAATTGCAATTTTCTGCTTATTTTCGCACGTTTAAACCTTGATACATGAAAAAAATGCTACACTTTTTTTCAGCATTAGTACTTTCACTTCTGCTGATTAATCAAACAACCCATGCGCAGTGCGTACTTTCAGCGGTGCAATATCCTTCGGGTACCATTACACCTACAACAGGTTGGACTACTGTCTCAACCAATATATATGCCGGAGAGTACTCCGCCTATAACGTTGTGGCTGGTAATATTTATGAGTGGTCGTTGTGTGCTACTGATGGAGGTAATTCAAGTTATGATTCACAATTAACCTTGTTTAACTCCACAAATGCCAATACTGCCATTGATTATCAAGATGATATTTGCGGAGATGATGCCAAAATTACTTGGACAGCAACGTTTACTGGAATTGCTTATGTGCAGGTGAATTTATATAATTGTTTAACCAATCAAACGCCTACAACCTTAGTATGTCGTTTCACCCCAGGTAGTACAGGTAATCCGCCAGCAAATGATAATTGCATTAGCGCTACTACAGTTGGTGTAGGTTCTTTTTGTTCAGGGGTGGCAGGAACACTCACAAACGCAACAGGTTCTGTAACTCCTGCAGCGTGCACAGGAACTAACACCGATGATGTATGGTATCGTTTTGTTTCTGATGGTTCGCAAGTGATTAACTTTGAATGCACTCCTAACGGACCAGGCTTCGATCCGGTAATGCAAGTTTTTTTAGGCAATAACTGCAATAGCCTTTCAGAATTGGCTTGTGTTGATCTTACATTGGATGGACAGGCAGAAGTTTGGGGAATAGATGGCGCTTCGGCAGGTCAGGTAGTTTATGTCAGAATATTTGACTACTACTCAGCACCCGCGGTTAACCCTAATTTTACTTTTTGCGTGTATTCCGGCTCAACGCCAAGCATTCCGGGCGACCTCTGCGAAACAGCCATTGAGCTTCCTACTACAACCTC
>JBILCR010000426.1:0-3946 GCA_044353055.1 Flavobacteriales bacterium | reverse complement strand
CGGACAGAAGCTCCCGGGTGCGATAGTGCACATTATCGGAACGTTTCATGGCTGCCAAACCGATGTTAGTGGCAAATTTGAATTCAGGAATATTGCTTCTAATTCGGTAGAAATTCAGGTGTCGATGCTGGGCTACAATGCGCAGCGCAAAACCATTGTACTTCCGCAATCGAAACCCGAAGAAATTGTTCTGGAATCTACAAGCTACCCCGTAAAGGAAGTAATGATTGAAGCCAGCCGCGCCGACGATCGTTCGGCTATGGCCTACACTACAATCACCAAGCAGGAACTTGAAAAACGTAATTTCGGTCAGGATTTACCCATGCTGCTTTCTACAGAACCCGGTGTTGTGGTAAACTCGGATGCGGGTGCAGGAGTGGGCTACACGGGCCTCCGCGTGCGCGGCTCCGACCCTACACGTATTAACGTTACGGTTAATGGCATCCCTATGAACGATGCCGAATCGCATGGGTTATTTTGGGTAAACATGCCCGATCTGGTATCCTCAGTTTCGTCGGTGCAACTTCAGCGTGGTGTGGGGACCTCAACACAGGGTGCCGGCGCTTTTGGTGCTACACTAAACCTACAAACCAACGAAGTGCGCAGCAAAGCCTACGCTTCCTATACCGGAAGCGCCGGCTCGTTTAACACCCTGCGCAATACTTTCGAAGCAGGAACCGGACTTATAAACGGTTTTACCTTCGACATGCGCTTGAGTAAAATACAATCCGACGGATTTATCGACCGAGCAGCCTCCGACCTTAAATCGTTTTGGCTTTCGGGGGCATGGTTGGGGAAGAATACCAGCATCAGGGCCAATGTGTTTTCGGGGAAAGAAAAAACCTACCAAGCATGGTATGGCGTTCCGCAGGATTCGCTCGAAAAAAACCCAAGGTACAACCCTGCCGGCCTGTATTTTACCGCCGATGGGAAGGAAGCGTTTTACGATAACGAAACCGACAATTACCAGCAGGATCATTATCAGTTTTTTGTGAACCATCGGGCAGGTAAGCGCTGGAATTTGCAGGGCGCATTGCATTACACCCGTGGCCGTGGCTATTACGAGCAATACCGCCAGCAGGACGATCTGGCGGATTATGGCGCTTCGCCGCTTTTTGTAGGCACAATGCCGCAGTTTATAAATGGCGATACTTTGTTTGTGCCTGCCGATACCATTGACGCAAGCGACTTAATACGCCAACGCTGGCTCGACAACCATTTTTACGGAGCTGTATTTTCGGCCGAGTGGAATGCCAGCAGCCGCATGCAATTTGTTTTCGGAGGCGGAGCCAATGTTTACAGCGGGAAACATTTTGGCGAAGTCGTATGGGCCCAATATGCCGATGCGTTGCCCCTCGGCTACCGCTATTACGATAACGATGCGCAGAAGGTGGATGTAAATGCTTATGTGAAAGCGAACCTCGATCTTGGACGCGGGTTTTACGCCTTGGTTGACTTGCAGTTGCGTTCGGTGAACTATTCGTTTTTGGGATACAACCAAAACCTAGAATCGGTGCAACAAGATGTTCCGCTCTTGTTTTTTAATCCTAAAGCAGGCATAACCTGGGAGCCCAATGCGGCACACCGCCTGTTTTTATCGCACAGCATGGCGCACCGCGAACCCGTGCGCGACGATTATACCCAGTCGAGTGTAGAAAGCCGGCCCCGCCCCGAACGCCTCAACGATACCGAGTTGGGTTACCGCTTCTCGGCCGGCAAGCTAAGGAGTGGAATTACGGCATACTGGATGCAGTACCGCAACCAGCTGGTGCTTACCGGAGCCATAAACGATGTGGGGGCATACAATCGCGTAAATATTCCCGAAAGCTACCGCGCCGGTGTTGAAATGGAACTCCATTACGCACTCCTTCAAAAGCTGGGCGTTACGGGCAATGTTTGTTTTTCGCAAAACAAGCTTGCTGAGTTTACGGAGTATGTTGACGATTGGGATACCGGATTGCAGCAGGCTACTACTTATCGTAATACCGACCTTGGGTTTTCGCCCCAAATTACATCGGCCGCTACATTGAGCTGGAAGCCCAATGGATTTATTCAACTTGATGCCATTGGCCGTTATGTAGGCAAACAATATTTAGACAATACGCAAAGCGACGCTCGAAGCATGCCCGGTTTTTTTGTTCAGGATTTGCGTTTGCGCCTTATAACCAGCGAAAGCTCGAGCCGCAGAATGGAGCTTTCTGTTTTGGCATCTAACGTTTTCGATACACTTTATACCCCCAACGGATATACGTTCTCCGGCATTATCGGAGGACAGCGCAACAGCTTTAATTATCTGTTTCCGCAGGCGGGAAGGAATTTTATGGTGATGCTTAAGCTTTCGATATAAGCCCTACTTCATAATACGGACGAACAAACCGCTACCGCTCGTTTGGACCGAGCGATAGCGGTTTGTATGGTTTAGTGTTGGGCGAATGGCCTACTGCAGCACTATTTTTCGAATACAAGTCGGTATTGATAGGGCATTGACAACTTTTTCATGTTTGACTAAATAGATTACTTCACAACCCATCTTACGGCTTTGCTCCAGTCTTTGCTGGTTACCCGCGTGATGTAAATTCCCGAAGGCATCGATTTATCGAGTATGTTTTCGTAGAACGTATCGTTTGCCTGAAGTTCGCGTGCGTTTACCAAACGGCCATCGAGCGCAAAGGTCTGTAGCGTAATTTTTTCGGGCTTGTCGAGCAAGACCTGCAACCAAGCGGCATCTTCGGCCGGATTGGGGAACACCATAACCCTTGCATCCTGTTTAGCCACATTTGTAACTCCCAATGCACCGCCCACGGTAAAATCCTCCTGTAAAAACGATCCAAAATCGGCATTAAATGTTTTTAAGAACCCACTGGCATCGGCTCTACGAATGCGCGCAAAACCCGAACCGGCAGCCGAATTAGCCCACCACGAAAGGCCATCCTCTCCGGCATCGTCAAGTCTGAATGTATAGCAACCGTAACCCAAACGCACCGTGTCTTTATATTCGGTAGCGCTAGACATGCCCGAACGTTCGGCCACTACATTGCCCTGATCATCTACAATAGACCACGAATATTCGCCACCAAAATTGTTGGTTCTAACGTTCACCACAAACGAATCGGGTAAACTTAATGGTGCTTCGTAACGGGTGTAAAAGGTGTTATTGGGAGCATATTCGTCGGCCTGGCCGTTAGCCTGTGTAATGGACGCTTTAAAGGTGCCGGCGTTGTTCCATAAAACGGTGGCCGGAAGTTCTACCTCCTGCGATTTCATAAAGCCGAGATTGCCTGTCCAGTTAAACGTGCTTTGCCATCCGGCGGCATCTCCGTAGGCAATTTGTGCTGAAGTAAGCGGTGCCGAGCCGTTGTTTCGAATAACAATGCGGGGCGATCCACAAATCGGATTAAAACGTGCATGATAATAATCCTCACTAGGCGCCAAAACCTCTTCTATGGAAGCATCATTCGTAAACGTAGGCGCACCGTATTCAAATAGAAACGACTCAATAACGTAGTTTGGACTCGAGCCGCCCTGATTCACATAATTTTGCATTTCGCAAGTGAAGCTGTGTGTAGTACCCGGCTCAACCGTTAAGTCTGCAAAATCGGGATACACCATATCGCCGGGGCACCAGCCGCTGCGGTCGTAAAGCCAAGTTCCTGCTTGTGGAAAATTCGGGTTTTCGCCGCACTGATCGCGCCATACAAATTTTTGAAGATACGTTGTGCCGTCCATTTTCAGCGTACGCTGCTTGGGGCAGAACTCGGCACAATTCTCCGGATCGCCAAAGCTATGGCCGGTTTGAACAATGTATGAACGAATGGATTGCGTTGCGGCATCAAGCGTTACCTCTCGCGAACCCAGTTGGGTATTGATGGGATTTGCCGGATTACCGTAGGAATAATTGCCATTCCACAATTTGTTCACTTTTACGAATGGCCTTATCGGCGTTCCT
>JBILCR010000252.1:0-3953 GCA_044353055.1 Flavobacteriales bacterium | reverse complement strand
AGCCGTTTTGTACCTTTGAAGGCCATGAATTTATTTAATTCCTCCAGACCCGGTGCGATGCCTGTGGTTCGCACTCTTATTATAATTAATGTTGTAGCCTATTTTCTTCTTATGGTGGCCAGCGAAACGGCCGGATCGGTTCCGCTTGAAATTCTGGCTTTGCATAATTGGCTTTCGCCCGATTTTAAGCCCTGGCAACTCATTACCCACATGTTTTTGCACGATATGGGTGGCATTTTTCACCTGTTCTTTAACATGCTGGCTCTTTGGATGTTTGGCACCGCACTCGAACAAACCTGGGGCCCAAAACGCTTTGTAATTTATTACTTCGTTTGTGGATTGGGGGCCGCGGTTTTGCACAATACCGTTGTGGCATTTCAGCTGCAACCCATGATTGAAGCGGCCGATGCCTATCTGAGCCAACCTTCTTATGGAGCTTTTGACTCCTTTGTATCTTCATATCTACCCGGCTCGTTCGATAATGAACAAATAAACGATTATTTATCGCAATGGTATAAAGACCAGCGCAATCCAGGCTATATATCGCAATCGCAGGAAATCGTTAGGGAAATAGTTGACTTGCGGATTAGTACGCCAACGGTGGGAGCATCAGGCGCCATATATGGCTTGTTGCTGGCTTTTGGAATGACGTTCCCCAATGCCATGATAATGATGCTGATTCCCCCTATACCCATGAAGGCCAAGTATTTTGTGTTGGTATATGGAATTATTGAATTATCGATGGGTGTTAGAAATAACATTGAAGATAATGTAGCACACTTTGCCCATTTGGGGGGAATGCTTTTTGGCATCCTTCTAATTTTGTATTTTAGAAAGCAGGATAAAAACCGATACAGGTATTTATGAATTCGCTCCGATATCAGTGGAATATAGCCGATACGGCAACGCGCCTCATAATGGTGAATGCGGCCATTTATCTTATCGTAAACGTGCCGGCAGCTTTATTGCATTTAATGGGATATACCGGTTTTGGGAGTTGGATAAACACCTATTTAACGCTGCCCGGAGCTGTAGGTGAATTGATTTTTAAACCTTGGACACTCATTAGCCATCTGTTTATTCATTCGGGCCTCTTTCATCTGTTTTTTAATATGCTTACGCTGTATTTTACGGGGCAGCTCTTTATACGCTATTTTAACCGAATACAGTTGTTAAACCTCTATTTTACGGCAGGTTTGGCAGGTGCTGTTTTCTTTATTGTTTCGGTAAATCTCTTTCCGCTCTTTATCCATAGTGCAACGCATTACACAGCAACAGGAGCTTCTGCAGCTATTCTGGGCGTTTTGATTGGTGTGGCCACATACAGGCCCAACGACAGTGTTTTTTTGTTTGGCGCATTTCGTTTGGAATTGCGTTGGCTGGCCTTAATTTTAGTACTCTTGGATATTGTTCAAATTCCACAAGGCAATGCCGGCGGACACCTGGCGCATTTGGGCGGTGCATTTTGGGGCTTTTTGTGGGCACGAAATCTAAGTAAAGGACGCGACATCAGTAGTTTTCTAAGTCCGGTGTGGGATTGGATGGAGCAACGCAACCGCAGTCCGCTTAAAGTAAAATACCGTGCGGCCACTAAACCTAAACAAACAGAGGCTGCAAACAGCCCACAAAACAAACAAGCTGAAATTGATGCCTTGCTCGATAAAATTTCGCGGTCGGGTTATGATAGTTTAAGTCAGCGCGAAAAAGAACGGCTCTTTCAACTAACAAAAGACCAATAAGGCATGAAAGTGAATCTTGCCAAACAACGTTGGAAATTATGGCTGGCCGGTTTTGCAGCCGCCATAGTAGCAGCATCGCTTTGGTATTCGAGTGTTTTGGTGCGTGAAGTAGCCGACGAAGAACGTAAAAAAGTAACCCTGTGGGCAGAAGCCGTTAAAAACAGAGCTACCTTAGTGAGCTACACCGACAGTCTATTTGAAAAATTAAAAATAGAAGAAAAAAAGCGAGTGGCCATTTGGGCAGAGGCCATTCGAACGCTGCCTCAGATGTTTGAAAACAATGAGAGCAACGATTATGTGAAATTTTACCTTGATGTGGCACAAAGTAATACAACGATACCTGCAATAATCGTTAAGGACAGCAATCAGGTTACCACATCAACACTTATTGACTCGTCGCGCTACTCAGATATTTCCCGCTTCGATAGTAAAATGAAGAGCGATTTTGGGAAATATCCGCCTATTCGATACAGCGATGGTTATAATAATAATTACACGATATACTATCAGGATTCGAAAATATTCACAGGATTAAAAGAGGTGCTCGACGATATAATTAAATCATTCATCAGCGAGGTAGTGATTAATTCTGCTAGTGTACCTGTTATTGTTACCGACTCATTGCATCAAAACATAATTGCATCCGGTAATCTTGAAAAAAACATAAACAGTGATACCGCCGCATTATTGCAGCTTGCGCTCGATATGGAGCATGAAAATACTCCTATCAGCATTCAATTGCCCGTGTATGGCAATTGTTTTATCTATTACAGAAATTCTGAATTGCTCACCAAACTGAAATACTATCCCATTGTACAGTTTGCCGTTATCGCATTATTCATAGTGGTAGCGTATTTCTTGTTTAACTTTTCGCGCCGGGCCGAGCAAAACCGGGTGTGGGTGGGCATGTCGAAAGAAACGGCACATCAGCTGGGAACTCCCCTATCGAGTTTGATGGCATGGATGGAAATGCTCAAATACAAAGGAGTAGATGAAGAAACGCTCATCGAAATGAATAAGGATGTAAAACGTCTCGAAGTGATTACCGAACGATTTTCAAAGATCGGATCCGTTCCCGAATTGCATCCCGCCAACCTTCAAGAAGTGCTTAAGGGCTGTTTGAACTATATGCGCGCCCGCACCTCGCATAAAATTAGCCTCGATTTAACGAGCGAACTACCCGATGATATTGAACCTTTGGCATTTCTTAACATTCCCCTTTTCGACTGGGTAATTGAGAACTTAATCCGAAATGCCATTGATGCCATGGAAGGCCTACCCGGCAAGTTAGAGATCGTTACAGGCGAAAAAGGCAATTATCTCTTTGTTGATGTAAGTGATACCGGAAAAGGCATTCCTGCCTCGCATCTCAAAACGGTTTTCGAACCCGGCTACACCTCCAAAAAACGCGGTTGGGGTTTAGGCTTATCGCTCAGTAAACGCATTATTGAAAACTACCACAAAGGGAAAATTTTTGTAAAAAAATCAGAGCCTGGCAAAGGCACTACGTTTAGGATTTTACTGCCTAAGCCCGACGAAATTAGCCCTAATGCACAACCCGTATTTGAGCCCACCGAATAATAATTCCGGATTTGCCGTAAATTGAGTTCAATTAAACGTACCATGCAAAACCGTATAATCAGTAAAATAAGCCATTCGGAAATTAAAGCGGGCGAAGCGGTTAAAGGAAGCGAAATACGGCAAGGCGTTTTCGATTTGATTGTTGCACAATATCCCGATTTTACAGGCGACGACAGCATCTCAATATACGAACTCAATAGCTTTAGAAGGCTTTATTTAACCAAGATAATTGAACAGGAACATGGCGAATTGGCTCAAATTGATCGAGATGTAATAAAGGCCATACAGGACAATGCCATATTGAGCGAAAACATACAGGATGAAATTGAAAACCAACTCACCATAGGGCAACGGCTTGCCGACCAAATTGCCACATTTGGAGGAAGTTGGGGATTTATTGTTTCTTTTTTCGCCTTTATTGGTATATGGTTGGTGTTGAACACACTAATGCTGGGAAGCCATACTTTTGATCGCTATCCGTTTATTCTCCTAAACCTCATTTTATCATGTATAGCTGCCATACAAGCGCCCATTATCATGATGAGTCAAAACCGTCAAGAGCAAAAAGACCGAATTCGCGCCGAACACGATTATAAAATAAATCTAAAGGCTGAACTCGAGATTAAACTGCTG
>JBILCR010000251.1:0-3986 GCA_044353055.1 Flavobacteriales bacterium | reverse complement strand
GATACAGCATAAAATGAATGCCCGCAATCTGTATCATGAATTAGATGGTTTACTGAACAATGAGCAACGCAGGTTGAAGATGAAGCGCGATTTAAATGAGCTGAAAAATATTTGTGGAGAACCGGGCGCCTCAGCACGAATCGCTCAAAAAATGACGGAATTGCTAAAACGTAAAACCGCTGAATAGAGCGATCAAAAAAACGAGAATAATTTGCAAATTGAGGAGGAGAATATTGCTCCAAATTTCTTTGCACTTAAGCACGCTATGTGCTAATTTCGCGACAAAGAAAAACTCTGATTACACATCCTACAACTTAATAATATGGCATTTGACATTGAGATGATACGCAGCGTTTATGCACGTTTTGAAGAACGCGTGAACGCCGCTCGTAAGGTTACCGGCAAACCCCTTACACTGTCGGAAAAGATTTTATACGCCCACCTCTGGAATAACCCCGCCGATAAAGCTTTTGAGCGCGGTAACGATTATGTTGATTTTGCTCCCGATCGCGTGGCGATGCAAGATGCCACGGCACAGATGGCGCTCTTGCAGTTTATGCAAGCCGGCAGACCTAAAGTGGCCGTTCCATCATCGGTGCATTGCGACCACCTTATAACGGCTCAAACCGGATCGACACAAGATTTAAGCACAGCGGTTACTTCTAATAAGGAAGTATACGATTTTCTTGCGTCCATATCCAACAAATACGGGATCGGATTTTGGAAGCCCGGTGCAGGAATCATTCATCAAGTAGTGCTCGAAAATTATGCTTTCCCAGGAGGAATGATGATAGGTACTGACTCGCACACCGTAAATGCAGGAGGTTTAGGCATGATTGCCATTGGTGTGGGCGGTGCCGATGCCTGCGACGTTATGGCAGGGCTTGCCTGGGAGCTTAAATGGCCTAAGTTAATTGGCGTAAAACTTACCGGCAAATTGAGCGGTTGGACTTCGCCCAAGGACGTAATTTTAAAAGTGGCGGGCATCCTCACCG
This sequence comes from Flavobacteriales bacterium, assembly GCA_044353055.1. GTDB lineage: Bacteria > Bacteroidota > Bacteroidia > M30B66 > M30B66 > CAMCXT01. The sequence goes on along the minus strand of JBILCR010000251.1, from coordinate 2,991 downwards.
TTAAAGGAGGAACCGGGGCTATCGTTGAATATTTTGGAGAAGGTGCAACATCTATGAGCTGCACCGGAAAAGGCACCATTTGCAATATGGGCGCAGAGATTGGGGCTACAACGTCAACCTTTGGCTACGACGATTCGATGGAGCGTTATCTGCGTTCAACCGGCAGAGCAGAAGTGGCCGAACTGGCCAACGGCATCCGTCAGCATTTAACGGCCGATCCTGAAGTTTATACAAACCCTGAAGCCTATTTCGATCAAGTAATTGAGATCAATTTAAGCGAGCTCGAGCCGCACCTCAACGGACCCTTCACCCCTGATTTGGCTACCCCAATTTCTAAAATGAAAGAAGTGGCTGCGGCAAACGGCTGGCCCACCAAGGTGGAAGTAGGATTAATAGGTTCATGCACGAATTCATCGTACGAAGATATTAGTCGCTCGGTATCGTTGGCACGTCAGGCGGCTGAAAAGAAATTAACGCCCAAGGCTGAATTTACTATTACTCCAGGTTCGGAGCAGGTGCGTTACACCATCGAACGCGATGGATTTCTAGGTGTATTTGATGCCATTGGCGCTAAGGTATTTGCTAATGCCTGCGGGCCATGCATTGGTATGTGGAACCGAATGGGAGCAGATAAACAGGAGAAAAATACGATTGTACACTCCTTTAACCGCAATTTCGCAAAACGCGCCGACGGAAACCCCAACACTTTTGCCTTTGTAGGTTCTCCCGAACTGGTAACGGCACTGGCCATTGCAGGCGATCTTACCTTTAATCCCCTAACCGACACTTTGGTGAATTCAGAAGGTGTTGCCGTAAAATTGGATGAACCTAAGGGAGACGAACTTCCGGCACGCGGTTTTGCTGTTGAGGATGCCGGATATCAGGCTCCGGCCGCAGATGGATCGGCGGTTCAGGTGTTAGTAGCGCCTACAAGCGATAGATTGCAACTGCTCGATTCTTTTCCAGCTTGGGAAGGTACCGATCTTAAAGGATTGAATCTACTTATAAAAGCCAAAGGCAAATGCACCACCGACCATATATCGATGGCAGGGCCTTGGTTGAAATACCGCGGTCATCTAGACAATATATCGAACAACTTACTTATTGGAGCGGTTAATGCCTTTAATGACAAAACCGACTTTGTTAAAAATCAGCTTAACGGTGAATACGGTCCCGTACCGGCAACACAGCGCGCATACAAAGCAGCAGGAATTGGTTCTGTGGTAGTGGGCGATGAAAACTATGGAGAAGGATCGAGCCGTGAGCATGCGGCTATGGAGCCTCGTCATTTAGGGGTTCGCGCTGTATTGGTGAAGAGCTTTGCACGCATCCACGAAACTAATCTCAAAAAGCAAGGGATGTTGGCGCTCACCTTTGCCCACAAAGCTGACTATGATAAAATTCAGGAAGACGACACCATTGATATTTTAGGTCTTACTACGTTTGCACCCAATACTCCTTTAAGTATGGTGTTACATCATAAAGATGGCAGCAGCGATACCATTCAGGTGAACCACAGTTACAACGAGCAACAGATTGAATGGTTTAAAGCAGGAGCTGCTTTGAATATAATTAAAGCCGGAGTAGCAGGATAGCCAAAAATTAAACTTGATTATAGTGCCGAAGATCAAGGAGATCTTCGGCATTTTTTTTAAATGCGTCGAGGTTGAGTTATACATTTTAATTTTCTAATGGGCGTAATTTGTCCAATTACACGATTTAATAAATCACCTGTAATTGATATAATTAAATCGTATTGAATTTGTTGCTAGCTGAAATTTCCTTATGGCGTTATCATTTAAACATTTCCCGTTTTGTTCAATAATGGATTTTTGAGCAACACTTCAATTAACTTATAAAATTTTATGCTATCATAGTTGCACGCACCCCAACTTTATAACACGGCTGTTTTAGGCGGTGTTTCGTACTTTTTATTATGGATTATTTTAAATTGCTCTTAAGATTTTTTCCATCTTTTTTCCTTTTGCTAATTCGTCTACCATTTTATCAAGATAACGGATTTTTCGGGTCAAAGGATTTTCAATTTCTTCTATTCTATAACCACATATGACGCCCTTTATTTGATTAGCTTTCGGATTCAATTTTGCACTATTAAAAAACGCTTCAAAGGATACATTTTCATTTATCAGTTCGTTAATTTTATTTTCGTCAAAACCTGTTAACCATTCTATGACTTTGTTCAATTCTTCTTTTGTTCTGTTTTTTCGCTCCACTTTGTTAACGTAGTGAGAATAAACAGAAGCAAAAGTTATTTTGGCTATGCGCTCGTTATGTTGACTCATTATCTATAGATTATTTAAGCCTAACTAATTCTCCTTTTCTTTTAATTAAATTTTTATAGTCCCACTGAATTTCTATTGACTTGTTAATCCATCGAATTAGGTCACTGGTGTTCACTTCAGCCACATCGTTGTAAAAAACAGAAGCGTCCTTAAATTTCTGTGCTTTAACGTTTAATTTTTCTTCGTCAAAATCAGCACCGCTCCAAAATAATAGTCTTATCCCCTTTTTCTGATTGCTGTATCCAACTATTGGGTTTTTATCCAAAAACCAAACGGGGTGAGCGTGCCATATTTTACTCTCTGATCCTATTAATTCATGCTCAATGACCTTTGCAAGCAGATCGCAAATTTCTTTATCTTTTAAAGACTGCTGATTATTACATGATTGAATTTCTTCCTTCAAATTGATATTCGTAGTTGCAGTTAAAACAAGTCTATACCTATCGTGCTACAACAAACTTCTGTACTTTGGAATAATTATCGCCCGAAAGACGCAAAAAGTAAAGTCCGCTTATAAAGTCTGAGGTTGGGGCACTCCAGGTATTTCCTTGCATTGACGAGTGCTGCACTACTCTACCCTTAATATCTATAATTTCAATAACCGAAAGATTAGGCATACATTCGGAGTTGCTTAGCATAAAACCAATCTGATCCGCATTTTGAGTAAAAACAATTTCAGGAGAGCAAG
>JBILCR010000018.1:0-13484 GCA_044353055.1 Flavobacteriales bacterium | reverse complement strand
GCGTATCGGCAAAATATTTTGAAATAAAGAAGCGAAGCAGATTATCAATATTGGTTACGAATAGAAAGCCCCATAGCATTATGCCATAGCCTGCCGATGCATTTCCGCTAGAAAGCGCAATAAGTCCTGCAGGCACAAATACCAAAGGTGCTCCCAAAAAGGGCAAGAAGGAGATAAAAAATGTAATCACGGCCCAGAAAAAAGCATCCTGCAGACCAAACACTTTAAATCCAATGCCCATAACCAAGGCTTGAACAAAGCAGATTAGTCCCTGGCCCAAAACATTTCCATAGGTCGAGCTTTTCAATTCAAGGGCAAAAAGTTCTGTTTCTTTTCGCGTAAACGGCATAAATCGAACCAGCGATTGCTCGAAGCCTGCATGGCGCATAAGCATAAACCAAAGCATCAGGTACATCATAGCGATGGTTAAGAAAAGATCGCCTATTCCGCTCAAAACAAAGCTAACGCCTCCAAACAACTCACCACGAGCCGAAAGTATGAGCTCATTAATCGCATTGGCGCTTTGTTCGTTATTATACCCTAAAAATTGCTGGACCTGGAGAACCACACGATTTATTTCATCGGTATGACTAAGCAGCTCCTGAACTTTGCCGCCGATCATCAACCCTACCACAAGAAAAGGCAGTACCAGGAGTAAAAAAGAAATAATTATAACAGTAAGCGACGACAACCACTTGGGAAAATTTGCTTTGATGATTAACCAACCAAAAAAGGGGCGAAATAAAACATACATCACAACTGCTCCTAAAAATGCAGATATGAGGCCCTTTAACTCCCACAATAAAAAAAGCCCCAATGCTACTGTAATAAAAGCAATGATGTTTTTACGTTGCTGTGGCGAATAAAGCGTCATTTTTTTCTGCTTAGTTTAATGGCCTCTTCAAGGCTAATTCGTTCCTCATTTAAAAAGGCTACCACAAATCCATCTGCTTTTAATGCCTCATTGGCACTGAGGAATTCGCGTGCCTCTGCAAGGTTCTCAAAATCGCCACAGGTATATTTGTAACTTTGATTAACAGCGTATTCTTTGATTGATTTTTTTTCGACACCTAGTTTTTTTGCCAATTCATCAAGATTCGTGGGCGAAGAAGTGGATGCAATCTGAACTCGAAAACGAAGACCTTTCACCGATTTATAATGTGGTTTTGATGCTGAAATTTCTTCATCCTGATTTGTTACTGCCGGCTCGCTAACGTTCTTTTTAATTTTTTCTTCGTGTAACGAAGCATCAACCTGTTGTGATTTTGCGCTATTAGATGCTGCCGGCGCATTTGATAATACTATCGATTCTCGTTTAACCGGCGTATACCGGCGAACCCCATCGCCAGTAACATTAATTTTAAGGGAGTTAAACCCAAATACTTTACGTTGACTTTGATCTATATAAAACATTCTTGCCGGTGCTTCGAGGAGGCCTCCATACCCAGATTTACTCATAAATTCTACAGCAACCACTATAGTATCTGTTTTGGGCAGATCAATCCACAATAAATCTAAGGTTTGTTTTCCAAATGAAAACAATGCACCGTTACTAGAACGCTCGTTGAGAGAAACTTCCAAAGGAAAATCCAATTGTAAACGAGCCATTCCTTCTAGCCCAAGTCGAGGTATATTAAGGGTGATCAAACATTTTTCGCCGGGCTTTACCATAGCTGGCACCTCATAACGTATTTGCTGCGCAATGGATGGAGCCAATTGTAAAAGCAACAGCCCCAACACACTCCAAACTCTAATTACGTTCATAAATTAATAATAGCCCAACTAATGGTACGGTTAAAGATACGGTTAAAACCCCTACAAAAAATGAATCCTTAGTCTTTCACAATGGTTTTGCGTTTAGCGGCGATTTGCATGGCTTCGCCAATAGTAATGCGGGCACCTTTATTATAGGCTATAACAAACGGAATATACTTTTTGAAGTCAAGCTTGTTTTTGAAATCGCGGGCCTCTTCATATGTTTTGAAATTGCCAACGGTATACTTATAAAGACCATTAAAATTCTCCACCTGAACCGATTCGCGAATTTTATATTCTTTTCGGATTGAATCGCGGCTGAGTTCTCGGGTGGAGCTCAAAATCTGAATTTTAAACAAAAGATCTGGTTTAACCTCCGATACATAAGCAGGCTGGTTTTCGTCATCATTCACCACGCTTAGCAACGTTTTTTCTGCCAAAGAATCACTAGGTGAAACATTCTCTTTTACCTCGATACTCAGTGGAGAAGTCGAAAATTCCATCCTTTCCTCATTAATGATATAATAATAGCCCCCCGTAATTGTTTGCATGCCCTTCATTTCAAAAGGCACCGTCACTTTATAGATTACCTGTACTTCTTCCATATCGGGTAAACGCAACCATGAGTATTTTACCTTTCCGTCTTTAAAAGTAAAAGTAGCTCCCTGGCTTTCAACTCCCACTGCAGTCAAACCGGCGGGCAAGTCGTTAGAAATTTGAAAATAACTGTCGAGATCGTTACGCTCTATATGAATTTTAACTAAGAATGTTCCACCCGCAAAGACATAATTTTGCGATACACTTTGAGTTACCTTAACTGTACTTGCTAGGGCGATTGATGAAATTAAAATCGATAACAGGAAAAGAAAATAATTTTTCGTTTTGGGCATACGTAAATTTATGAAAGAGCAAATATCAAAATTGTTCAAAAAGGGCACAAGAAACATCATGTTTAAATACCAGATTTTTTTGAAAATTTATGAATTTAGGATTGGATTGATCTCAGTAGGCAATGTAATTAAAGGGTATAGACTCCAAATAAGAAAGCTGATATAAGAATAAAACTAAAGCGGCAAACAAAAATGCCATGATCCAAGCAGGAATTCGAGCCCAAATACGATATAATGAATCATAAAAACTGAGGGGGAAGTACTGTAAAACCAATGCACTCATCATAACAATAAAAGGCAGATAATACAATTGGAACCATTTGGGAATTAATGCCTCATTAAATCCAGAAAACATATGACGGTAATAATCGAGAGCCCTATCAAGTGTAGAGCAATTTATAATAATCGAAATAAAACAAATAAACAGAAACGTCAATATAATGCTAATGAGCATATATCCATAACCTATTTTTGCTCTAATTGATTTACGGAAATTTGCTGTAAGTGCCTCTGCCGCAATTAAGGTGCCATGCGCAAGTGCCCACAATACAAAGGTAACGTTGGGGCCATGCCAAAGACCCGAAATTAAAAACGTAAGATAGATAGCAATAATAGTACCCCCAAGCTTTAATTTCCTAAGGCTGAAAGCTATTGGCTGAAAGACGTAATCGCTTAACCAGCTATAGAACGAGATATGCCATCTTTTCCAGAACCCCGTAATATTCTCGGCTTTGAATGGTTGATTAAAATTAGGAACCACGGTAAATCCAAGAAGAAAAGAAATGCCCACTACAATATCGGTATAACCGGCAAAATCAAAGAACACTTTTAGCATACCACCCAATGATGCCATAAGCAATTCAAAAGAAGAAAAATAAATATGGGCATCAAATACACGATCCGATAAATTAGCCCCAATAAAATCGGCAACGGCTATTTTTTTAATTAATCCTATCGAAATAAAAAATACACCTTTAGAAAGATGTTCCTTTGACAGCTCAAAATTAGAGAGAAACTGAGGCATTAAATCTCTCGCTTTACTTATAGGGCCAGCCAAAATATTGGGGAAAAAACTAACGTACAATAAATACCTAAAATAATTTTTCTCAGGTTCATCAATCATTTCACGATAGATATCTATCGTATATGAAAGCGATTTAAAAATAAAATAACTGATTCCTATGGGCTGTATAATCTTATACGCAAGGGATATATTTTGACTAAATGCGCCATTAAATATGTCAATAAAAAAATATGTATACTTAAAATAAATGAGCGCACCAATATTTAGAAAAAATGAGATGAAAAGCCAAATCCTTTTAATAGTATCACTTTTAGAATCAAATATTTTACGTGCGATGATAAAATCAGAAAATGATATAAAAGCTAAGAGTAAAACAAAATAATTACTGATTTTATAGTAGAAAAAAAGCGAAAACACCAATAAAAATAAATTCCGTACTAATGTCTTACGTGCAAATAGAACATAAAAAAGATAAAACACAGAAAAAAGCACCACAAATGGTACCGTCTGAAAAAGAAATGGCTGATTGGGATTGTATTGCAGCCATTGACCAAAGTAATTTAAGTATCCTGAGAGGTCTTTCATGGAATAATTAGCTTTTGACCTATTTGCAATTTATCGGTCTTTAACTTGTTTTTTTGTTTAATTTTTGCCACACTTGTATGATACTTTGTGGCAATAACCGAAAGAGACTCCCCCTTTTTTACCACATGCACTTTACCACTAGTTTTCTTTTTCTTATTACCGGATGGCTTTTGCGTTTGGGGTGATTTTTTACCCCCCTTAACATCCGCTTCTTTAGATTCCTTTGGTTCATTTACATTTAAAGAATATGCAATTAAACAGGTATCTGCCAAAAGCGAATCTGCACTATGTCTTAAATAATGAGTATATGCGCGTAATAGCGCATTGGAGAATAATTTACCCTTAAGTTGATAGCCATCAACGGTCAAATGGCACATATCATTGGTTACTAATTTTGCCGTTTTCCACTTCTTCATAACGTATCTGCCACCGGCAGCTCGAAAATAATCATAAAAGGCCACCTGCTTTTCTTTGCTATACGTTCTCAAAAAACGTGAATATATCTGGGCATTTTCAACATTTCGCTTACGCACATAAATATCCTGCATGCCTGCCAATAAAATGGAGCATTCAGGCTTATAATTCCGAATTCTATGTATTGCCTGATCCAGATCAGAACGTAGGCGTTTTTCATCAAAATCGCCAAAAGCTAAATCATTAGCTACCAAATCAATCACCACAAGATCGGGAGCATAAGCAGCAATCTGAGGTTCAAATAAATCCATCTTCGAAACAGCCTCTATGCGAGCACCGTTTATCCCGACACTGTGGTATAAAATCCCCTTATCGATTGTATTCTCAAGCGACAAACCATATATCTCGGCATAATACTGCCCTTCATTTTCTTTTTTAAACTTGAAATTAATCGTGGATACAGGCGATTTCATCAATGCAATCTCAATAAAGGAGCGGTTCAGCGAATCTTTCTGCGCTTCAACTCTTATCCAAGGCCCATCATCAATTTTATATTCCATAGAAAAGCAGGAATCGCCAAGTGCGCAAAAAAGCTTCATCCGCTTACAGTCTTCCTTTATTTGTGCGCGCTCTGCAATAAATTTCAATGAAAATGTTGCCGATGTATCAATAGTACGAATGGTTATGCCCGATACCCCTAAGGGCAGGATAGGTTTTAAATCGATATCCTTTGCTTTGGTCCATTTACCGGTAGACGAAGTATAATAATCGAAACCTGCATGAGTTCCACCAGCTGCATAAGGAAACACTGCTCCCCTGCCTCCAAACCCAAAAATGCTCTGCAAATAATTTCGTATATAATTAGCCCCAATATCTGCCTGAACGTGCGAATCACCGATATGTAAAACATTCACTTTTTTTTGGTGTGCATTTTTTAGCGCCTCAAAAAAAGATGATAATGCTTCTGTATTATGATATTCAAAATAATTTAACGAATCGTTTAGAAAATAATAATCCTTTAGTGATACTATAAAGCTCTTAATATAGGCGGTGTCTGCAACATTTTGCTGGGCCCTAAGTAGGGAGGAACTCATTAGAAATAAAATGAATAATTTATTTCTAAGGTTCATTTCTTTCTTTTAAGATACTGGGAATATTCAAACATAAGCGCTTTATACAATTCATTGGCAAGTATAATTCTGCCTTCTTCGCTCAAATGCCCATCTTTAGAAGCCAAGTTTTTTTGGCTCCATAATCCAATAGATTCATTGCCGCCCATAAACTGATACAAATCGAAGAAGGCTAATCCATTCTCGACGGCATATTTACGCTGTAAATACCTCAATTCACTTATATTATCGTATGACTTGTACACTCCGCCAACCGATCGCGATAAATCGTTCACCCCCAGTACTAGAACACTCCCATCTGTGAGCGCTTGTTTAAAATGCAAATACAAGGCTTTATAACTATCACCGCATGTATTCAGGACTTTCTCATTTTTCACCATCGGAATCACATTGCCACCAAATTGCAACATCGAAAGGGCATTGTTTTGCTGTTTAAAAATAGATTTAAGCTGTTCTAATGAAATTCGAACCAAACCATCGCCCGATTGGCCACGCATTCCATAATTATCTAATTGAATTCCCGATTGAGAATCAGCATAAAGACCATAAATATAGGGCGACTTCCCTGTAAATGTGAGCAATATGCGAGAGCAATATGCGTCTTTTACTAAGTTCTGAGTTTGAAAATACTCCGTTCCGTTTAATGATACTTCGGCCAACAATTTTCGGCTGTTTTGATCAAAAACTTTAACCGTAGAATTGTCATAACCTTTGCCATAGGCAATTTTCAAATTATTATATGCATTAAAAAACTGAATACTCACCGTGGCGGCATTGGAATCAGCCGAATACGTATATGTACTGCCTCCGGGACCATAATAATTATTGGATAGCGTATTTTTAAATACGGTATGGCGTTGCCAGCTACCTGTATTTTTTCGTATATACCCAACAGGCTGTGTAACATCATCCATAGGTATATACCCATTGCCTGAACCGCCAAATTTTTTCTGAAATAATTGTCTCAATAAATTTGTTACTCGGTCGCCCTCTATTTGAGAGTCGCCATAATGCCCAACGCGCAAAGGAATTGCTCCTATATTGGATGTTTCAAGCCTTTTGAAAAATGCATCTAATGGGTATTTACCATCTTTCGGCAAATTAATTAAATAGGGAGATTCTATAATTTTGCTCTCGTCTATGGGCAATTTATTTAATTGAATTAGGCTATCTATGTAGTTACCTACAAGGGCTTCATCAAGCAAAGGAAATTCAATTAACTTACTTCTCGATGCATTATTTTTTGCTAATAATGAAGAGTCTGGCTGTAATTTTACTTTTATTTTCTTTTTATTGAATGCTTCATTCACTTCATTTAATGAATAAAAACTCATTTTATGTCCTAATAAGCTCACTTCATTAAATGAAAAAAACATAAATAAACCCATTATTGCCATTAAAAATGACAATATAAAAACTAGGGGATTCATGTTTTTCATTTAAGCCTCTATCTTTAAATTAATTAGTGTGATTAAATCACCCACATTTTTTAATTTCATAATTTCTTTAAGCGATAATTTAATTTTAAATTCTTCCTCAACCCGATCAATCATAACCAGGTGGGTTAGACTTGTCCATTTTTCTACATCATTGGCCGTCATTGATTCGTTGATCTGAAGTTCGGCATCTTCAAATACCAATCTGAAAAGCTGTTGTAATTTTTCCTGTGTTTGCATTTTGTTTTTATTTTGTAAGTACTACCATTCCTCTAGATGGATAAATATTTAGAATGCCATCGTCGGCAATAAAACTCTCGCGCTCTTTCCTAAACCCATATTTTTCATAACTCCTTATTGCCGTTTCATTGCTTAAATAGGTCATTACTTCTACAAGGTTAACATGATGCTCTTTATTTTTCCAACGTGCTTCTTGAAAGGAAAGGATTTTACCTAGAATTCCCTTACCTCTATACTCGGGTTCTACATATACCGATTCTATTTGTAAACTTCCCGAAGTACGCGTGGGCATGAAAGCAGATACCAGCGACTGTATGTTACCGAGATTGATTAATGCTTCCTTGCTAACAACATAACGCATAGCAGAGCTCTTTATTTGCCATGAAGGCAAATCATTTAAATTTTCAATCCATGCAGCACAAGCCCCAACCGGCATACCATCGAATTCACAAATACAAAATGATGCTACAGAAAATTCGCAATCTTCCAAATCGAACGAGAACAGCGTCTCAATGGATTGAAAAAGCGCTCTTTCATCCATGCAAAAAATACTGGCATAGGAACTCTTGTTAGTTCCGCTTTTATCTGCTTCAATAACAGCCTTCGCTAAAAATGAAATATCCTGGTTATCAGCCTGCCTTACTGTAATCACGCTCATATATATTTTTTAATTCTTTCCGGTCTAATTTCCCGTTGGAATTAAGCGGAAACTGATCTATGCTCACCGCCACCGAAGGCAGCATGTACTCGGGAAGATGATTACGCAGAAGTTTTAAAACATCCTGTCCTTGGGTTTCATTATTTTGCTGAATAAATAACACCAACATATCAAACCCCTTTTGATCTTTAATCGAAATAACTGCACATTTTTGTGGCAATATTTTATTCGCATTAAATTCAATTTCACTCAACTCGATACGATAGCCGTTTATTTTAACTTGTTGATCAAGGCGCCCCAAATAATAAATTTGGGAATCGGATTCAAGCACCAGATCTCCAGTATTATAAAAAGACTGACCATATTTTTCAACAAGCACTTTTTTGCTTAAATCATCATTTTTCAAATACCCTGGCATTATCTGCGGTCCTCCAATCCAAAGCAAGCCCTTGTCGGAAGCATCAACTTCATTGCCGTTTTCGTCACCAATAAAATAAAGGTTTTCTCCAAAGGGTTTACCAATAGAAATGATTCCATTCATTGAGGCTACGTTACATCGATCCAACTCATAAAAGGTACATACTATGGTACATTCCGTTGGACCATATATATTGAAGCAGCGCGCTGATGGACAGCATTTTTCCCAAGCCGTGACTAAATCGGTGGTCATGGCTTCACCACAAAACAGGAGCACTTTTAAACGGGTCCAATCAATTTCATCATAATAAGGTTTCAGCAGATGTACGATAGAAGGAACCATAATGGCAAATTCAACCGGATATTCTTCAAGAATGCGCGAAATTTCGCCGTACTTAATGGCGTGATTGCCAACATGATAAACTACTCCCCCATGCTGCCAAGCCCAAAGAAAACTAACAATGGATAAATCGAAGGTTAACTCAAACATTTGAAGGTAACCGGCACCCACGGGCAATGGTATATTAAGCGATTCGAATCCACTTAAAAAAGCAGAAAGATTTGAATAGGTAATTGGAACGCCTTTAGGCAGACCGGTACTTCCTGAGGTAAACAAACAATAGCAAATGTCGCCATCTAACACACGTTCTAAATCAATGCTTCCAGAAATACTGGAAGATGGCACTTCCGAAAGTTTGCATATACGAGTAGACGGCGCATCAATTCCTTTAACCTCATCATGTTGCGAAAAAACAAGCTTACATTGCGTAGTTTCCTGAATATGCCTTACACGTGAGGCGGGGTAACCTGTATGGAGCGGCACATATGAATTTCCACTGGCCCAAATGGCCAATATGGCGGCATACATTTCTATATCGTCGCTGAGATGAACTGCAATATATGCCTTTTGAATGCCTTCACTTTTTATAATAGAAAGTGCAGCATTTACCCGATCCTTAAGATATGCATAGGTATAAAACGTATCATTTATGCATGCAGCATCTAGCGAATTATTGCTATCGTTATTAAGAAATTCTAAAAACCGAGCATGCCGCATAGCTGAAGTTTTGAAAGTAGCATCTAAAGAGAAACAAGAATGGCTTTAGCACACTCCAATTTCAACCTAAAATGGTGCGAAAAATTATTGAAAATTAAAGCCTGCTCAATGCAACAGCGTGCGAGTTATCAACAAGGCTATCTATAAAAACTAATGCTGTGATTTACGATGTATTCATGCCTTAAATCATACTTGGCACAACAGAATAAACCGTCGCTACAGAGGTTTAACAAAAAAGTCAAACCGCTATGAATTCATTAACGCAGCAGCATAATTATCCCAGCTCATCATTTTGGTGCTTTCGCGCACATTTTCTCGTGGGATAGGCTTTTCAAGAAATCGTTTCATGGCATGCGCCATATCGTTTATATCACTGTCATTTGCCAAATATCCGTTAAAACCATCCTGTATGGTTTCGGGGAAATGACCTACGCGCGTAGCCAACAGCGGCAATGAAAAATTATAACTCAGCGATTCAATCCCACTAGGTGTAGCCGTCCGATAAAATAACACCGCGGCATCGCTCACCTGAAAATACTTATGAACTTCCTCGTTTCCGATAAATCGATTCACCACGTAGCAATCATCCTCAATTCCCAGTTTATGAATCCACTCCAGCGGCTGATCTTCACGCTCATCGTCTTTTTTATTCAATAACAATCGCTTAGCCCATCCAAAAAGCACTTGCTTCACCTTGGTACTCCATTTTTTTTGATCGAGTGTATTCCAGAACGATTCGCCTGCAATAACCAAACTCACATCTTCGCGCTGCTTGCGCAATTCGGCAAAGGCACGAATGGCCTGATCGAGTCCTTTGTAACGGCGGATAAATCCAAAAAAGAGAAATACATGCTTCTTGAGCTTCCATTCCCTTTTTAAGGCTTCGATATCGAGATTGGGATCAGGTCGAAACAAATCGTAAATAGGATGGTAGAGCTTTATAACCGTATTGCTTCCACGTGTACCATCTTCGGTGTAGTAGAATGCTCTGCCCGGGAATACTTCCTTCAGTTCTTCCCACGTTTTTTTAGCATGCACAATAATGGTATCGGAAAACTTTAAGGCGCGCTTCGTTAATAGCCGGTCGATGGTCGAATGTTCTTTCTGCTTTACAAAGTGTACGTCGAAAACCACTTCCAAGCCCTCCACTTTTTGAAGTCGCTTGGCAATAAAAGACAATGGCAAACCCTGCAGCGCAATACTCCACTGAAACACCACTTTATTTGCTTTGAGTGAACGTATTAAGCGTACCGTTTGGCGCCAGGTTGAAGGCTTGTTGTAATTGGTGATATAGTGCACCTTCACATTGCTGCCTTCTAGCAAATCGGCTTTGCTTGATTTATCAACAAATTCGCGCGGAATAATAGCCGGATATTGCTGAGTCCACGAAACAATATGAACTTCGCAGTCGCCCCGCTTATCAAGTGCAAGTGCCAGCGAGGTATTATAATTCTGGATTCCGCCCTTAAAACGCGGCCCCGGTCCAAAGCAAACTACAACCTGCTTAGGCATGACTCAATTGCTTGACGGCAGCGTCGTAAACCCGCCGCATTCCTTCTTCGGTTGAAATCTTTGCTTTCCAGCCCAATTTTTCTTCTACAAAAGTCATATCGCAGTAGCGCGAATGTACGCCAACCGGCTTATCAAGAAGTGGTTTAATTTCGGGGGAGTAGCCTGCGAATTTGCAAAATAAAGCGATGATCTCGCGAAAGCTGGTGAGTTTACCCATACCGATGTTAATGGCCGTACCGTCGTGGATATGATCCATGGCGAGGAGAATACAATCAATAACATCGTCGATATGAACAAAATCGCGCCCTTGATAGCCACTACCCCACACTTCGAAAGGCGCTTCCTTTTTTGCAGCGCGGGCTGCAATGGCCGGAACGGGATAGGTTAAATCCTGATCTTCACCGTAACCGCTAAACGGGCGTATGCAGGTAACTTTTAAACCGTAGTGACTGGCAGCAATTTTTGCGAGAAATTCGCCTGTGAGTTTGCTCCATCCATACGTCATGTCGGGTTGGCCCATACGTTTAAAATCAATATCGCTTTCCTTCAAGGCAATAGCGCCAGATTCAGACTGTAAATCAACAGGATAGGCCGCAGAGGAGCTCGGGTACAGCAACCGTTCGGGCTTGTAATTAACGGCCCAATAAAACATTTCGGCATCAATGGCAAGATCGAGTGCAACCATCATGGGATCTCCGTCAATTTTAGCGCGCCCTCCAACGATAGCGGCAAAATGAAACACATCGGCAATGCGACTCATTGAAAACGGATAAGACTTACTGAAGTGCTGATCATCGTCCATTAAGCGACGCATGACCTTAAGGGCATCATCGTGAATAAACAGCGCACGGTTGTCGTAAATAGCAAAGCCCGAGCCTTCGTGGGTCTTTGTGTAGGGCATCCACGTATCGGGATGTGTGCCTACCATTAAATTATCGATAAAAACAACCTGAACATCTGACTGAAGGAGAAGACGTTTCACCATGTTTCGACCAACGAAACCGCAGCCTCCGGTAACTAAATGCGTTTTATTTGCCATGGTGCGAAAGTACAAAAAGCAGATGACTCTCTATGCGCTCAAGGTTACCTCAGGTGTAAAATAAAAAAGTCCGGAGGTTGCCCCCCGGACTCTTAACCATAATACTATTTTAACTTAGTTCTTTACCACTTTAACTACCTCTCTGCTGTTGTTTGTTTCAACAGTTACGAAGTAGATGCCGCTAGTTAATGCAGACATATCAATGCTGCGGGTAACGGCAGATGAAGAAGCAACATTAAATTTCTCGATGCTGATTTGCTGACCTACATAGTTATTTACCGTAATCGTAGCAAATGAATCCATATCGCCCGTTGCGATTGTAACAGTAGCAAAATCATTTACAGGGTTTGGATATAACTCGATACCCGCCACTTCGTTAGGAGTAGTAACATCGTCAGCAATGCGCGGGGCAGATGATGGCCCGCAAAGGCTGTTGATTACAACGATACCATCTACATCATAACCATCGGCAGTTCCAGAGAATGAAGAAGCAGCAGAACGATCGCTAATGCGAATGTATTGAATTGGACCGGCAGCATCTGTGTTTAACTGACCATCGAGGCAAATTTCGCCCAAACTTACCCAGTTAATTCCATCCAATGAGCCTTCGAATTCGGCTTTCTCAGGGTAAGAAGCACAAGAAGGATTACCAAATGTAGTTTCAGTTACACTTAGTTCGTTTGCTGTAGGATTTACAAATACAACGTAAGGGAATTTAAGAGTAAGGTTACCGCCAAAACCAAGTGACACGAAGTTAATAACATCTGTTCCTTGAGGCGAACCCAATGCGTTAGCAGGATTGGTGCGAGCAGCTACGATAGGAGTTCCGTTGGCACGAAGAGCAGGATTGTATTCAACAACTTCTGAAGCCCCATCAGCTAAGGCAGCAGGAACAGGATTTTCTTCGTAACCGTTTAAGCACATTACGCCATCAACATCATAGGCATCGGCATTAGGAACTCCTTGATAAACAGCAGCAACAGGACTAATATCAACAAGTTTAATGTATTGAGCCCATGCCATAGATCCTAAATCAAAATCTACATCCTGACAAGCGTCGCCCAACCAAATCCAGTTACAACCATCCTGAGAAGCATAAGCACGCACGGTTTCAGGGAAACGCTCGCAGATTGGCGAACCAAAAGTAGTTTCAACTACACGAACATCATTACCGTCGCCGTTTTTAATTGGACTACCGAATTTCAATACGATTTCGCCACCAAAGCCGAGTGATACGAAATTTTGGGTGTCGTTATTTTCTGGTGCACCCAGAGCACTTGCAGGATTAGAACGTTCAGACTCGATGGTAGAAATTAAATCTTGCTTT